>JACDGI010000443.1 GCA_013821665.1 Anaerolineae bacterium | reverse complement strand
GCGAAAGAAAGACCAGATCCCGCGCCAATGTGCCACCGGCAAAGGCTCCACCCGGACGCAAATAAGCGCGTGGGCCAATCCGTACCTCACTCTTCAGACCGCGCTCAACTTCACGGGCATCTGCTCCCACCTGTTCGCAAAGGGTAGCGATTTCGTTCATAAAGGCAACCGATGTGGCGAGGAAGGCATTCAAGGCATGTTTGGTCATCTCCGCCGATTCGGCGCTCATCCACTCAATATTGTTGGTGATAGGTTTTAGCGCTTCGGCAATGCGCACTTTATCAGTTTCATGGCGGATACCAATAATAATCCGATCCGGTTCCATGAAAACACGGATGGCATTTCCCAGCCGTAGATTTTCAGGTGAATAGGCGAATGTGATCGAGCCATTAGGGTTAGCCGTATGGTAGGCAGCCTCAAGACGTGCCGTTGTACCCACTGGAAGCTGCGATGAAATCAGGACGAGCGTATCCTGCCGCATAAATGGTAGTAAATGCGTCACCTGATCAACAACAAAATCCACATCGGCAACATCGTTTTCATCGACAGGTGTATCGTAAGTCACCCAGACTAATTCGGCTTGAGCAACAGCCGCAGCCTCGGCGCTAAACTGTAAATTTCCTGTTGTAATACCCGCTTGAATCAGATCTTTCAGACCGGGTTCAAATAGGGGCGTTTCGCCAGCTTGTAGTTTCTCGATGAGGTCTTTGTCGGCATCATAACCGGTTACATGATGCCCGATCTTCGCCATGCAGGCCGCTGTTACCATGCCCAGATGCCACAGGCCGACGACGCAAATCTCCATCATCGCTGTTCCAGCAGCCAAGGTTCGTGCATCAAGTATTCGAGGGTACGGACGACCGCTTGTTGAATGGTCAGTTTGGGCTGCCAACCCAGCGCACGGATACGCTGACTGTCCAGAAAAATAAAAGGACTATCGCCTGTCCAACCGCGTTCACCACCCGAAAAAATTAACTGCGGTTGGAGGTTGAGATGGTTGCTGATCCAACCAATCGAGTCGGTGACTTTACAATACTCATTGGTGCCGAGGTTAAAAATATTGATCTTATCTTGGGCTTTTCAATGGCAAGCAGCACCGCATCAAGGCAATCCTGTATGTAGAGATAGGATTTGGTTTGCTGCCCGTTGCCCAGAACCTGTAGCTGTGTCGGATCGTCACTGAGTTTACGGTAAAAGTCGAAGATATGACCGTGAGTGTAGCGTTCGCCCAAAATCGACACAAACCGGAAAATGTAACCCTGAAAATTAAAGCCTTCACAATAAGCCGTGATTAATCCCTCACAGGCCAATTTGGATGCCCCGTACAAAGAGGTTTGAATGGGAAAAGGTGCGTTTTCAGGGGTCGGGAAAACGCTTGGTTCGCCATAAATAGAGCCGGTCGAAGAGAAACCAATGCGCCGGATGCTGTTGACCCGCATCGCTTCCAGCACATTGAAGGTCGCCAGCGTGTTTTGCTCAAGGTCTTTGCGCGGATGCTGTGTGCCGAAGCGCACATCGGCATTGGCCGCTAAATGGAACACGAAGTCACAGCCCTGCATCGCATCGGTTAGTGTCGGCAAATTCAGTACATCACCTTGTACCAGCTTAAAATGGGGTGATTTTTCAGCTTCGACTAGAAAATTAGCCTGTCCGGTGCTGAAATTGTCATAGACCACCACATCATGCCCAGCTTGCAACAGACGATCTACCAGATTACTGCCAATGAATCCCGCGCCACCGGTGACAAAAAATTTCATGGTTAGCGCAGATTCCAATTGGCTAAGGCGACCAGCGGGTCGCGAACCGGTTCGGACTTCGCCATTAAACGGATACGGAAAATATCGAGTCCGTTGCGGATGTTACCACTCAACACCTGAAGGCGGCTGTCGCCATCATCGCGCCAACGGATGGGGATTTGCTCGATCTCGTAACCGGCTTTTTTCGCTAGATACAGGATTTCGACATCGTACATGTAACCGTTAATTTTTTGGCGGGCGAAGAGATCAATGGCGACGTTTCGCTGGAAGAACTTGAAGCCGCATTGGGTATCCACAATATCGTGCAGCCCAATCACCAGATGCATGAACAGCCCAAACCCTTTGGAACCCCATTGGCGGTACAACGGCTGTTTGCGTTCAATGGTGGAACGTGCCAGACCGCGTGATCCAATCACGAGATCCGTGCCTTTTTGCAAATACGGTAAGAATTGATCTAGTTCATCAATGGGTGTTTTGTTATCGGCATCCGCGAAACCAATGATTTCGCCCTCACATAAGGGGATGGCACGGCGCAAGCCATAGCCTTTACCCAGCCGCTCGGTACCACCGGTGACTTTCAAAGTGGGATCATTTTTCGCCAGTTCCGCCACGATTTCGCGGGTGCCATCGTTGCCATCGGCTGATACGATGATTTCATAGGTCAGGTTCCGCGCCTCGAAATACTGTTTGGCCTCCGCAATCGTATTAGCGATGCGCTGAGCTTCGTTGTAGGCAGGGAAAATCAAACTGATTTGTAAACGTTTGGACATACATGCTTACCTTCAAGTTTTACGGAGTCGATGCTATCCAATATGGAAGCCAGCGGCTTGAGCATCCTGATAAAACATTTTCACGGTATCCAGCGAAAACGCCTCTAAATCTTTGCCCAACGTCCCTAACTTGGCGAGCAAGTCATGGGTGACAGTGATAATCGGGCAGCCGATGGCATCTGCCTGCACGATATTGAGCAGTTCGCGCGGGCTGGCCCACAGGAGTTCCGCACCGGGCGAGCCTTTGAGGATATTCAGTGACTCGATCATCATCGGTAGAGGATCGCAACCGGTATCGGCAATCCGTCCGGCAAAGACCGAGATGAACGACGGCGCACCACCGCGCACCGCTTCCCCAACTGCTTTCACTTGGTCGAGGGTAGTCATCGCCGTAATGTTTAACTTTAGCCCTTGCTGTGAGAGTTTGTGGATGAGGGGCACTGCCGATTCAGCGCGTGTGTTGGTGATTGGGATTTTGACATACACGTTTTCCGCCCAACTGTTGATAATCAGCGCTTGCCGCTCCATATCCTCGAATTCATCACTGAACACCTCAAACGAAATTGGGCGGTCGGTAATTAGTCGCAAGACCGCTTGTGCAAAGCCGGCATAATCGGTAATGCCCGCTTTTCGCATCAGGGTTGGATTCGTGGTAAAACCTTTGATCAGTGGGTTTTGGGCCAGCTTTGTGATGGAGGCCAGATCGGCACCATCAGCGAATATTTTGATCCGCAGTTGAGAGAAATCCATCAAAGCCCTCAGTAATATTTACAAACTTAGGCTGGGATTATATCATCACAGCCTACTATTCGTTAAGGACAGTTTCTATTGACTTCTCTATCCAACCAACCCGCTCAAAACACGGTGGAAGACCTTCCCTATAAACATGATGATTACGATTTCCGCTCGTCCGATCCTTATGCCCTGACCAAATATCGGGTGATCCTCGCTTGGCTGCCGGATACCAATGGCTTGCAAGTCCTCAACGCGGGCTGTGGTTCCGGGGAAATGAACGCGCTCATGTCCGAACACAACGCCTCATGGAAGATTGATGCGATTGATGTGGATGACGAGGGTATCCAACGAGCGCAGCTTCTCAAAGACCAACTTTCACTGCAAAATGTCGCCATCATGAAGAGCAGTATCGAGGATTTTCACCCGACTGGTTTGTACGACATCATCATCTCCAACGATGTGCTGGAACATATTGATGATGTCGAGCAAGCCATCCAGCGGTTAGTCGAGATGCTCAAGCCGGGCGGTCTATTATTGGTCAGTGTTCCGGCACTGCAATGGCTCTATGGCTATCATGACGAATTGTTGGGGCATTTCCGGCGTTACAATCGCCAACTGCTGTCGAAACAGCTTGCGCCTTATTTTGAGATCAAACACCTGCGTTATTTCGGGATGCTGCTGGTGCCGATAGCCTTTTATTACAGCCGCTTGCGCCATCAACCTTATCCACTTAACAGCCAACGCGACAAAACTTCATTGGCTGCTCACATCGTCAATGGGATTTTAGCAATCGAGGAACGCATTGCTTTTCCGGTAGGCACATCAGTGTTGGCGATGGCGATTAAGCGTCGTTAAGATTGTTGGATGAGCCAGTTGGCAGCCTCTAAGAGCGAGTCGTGCCGCGCATCCGGTTGCAATTCAGGCGTGATGTTCCGTTTATTGGTTGATGGTGCATAGTCGAGCAATATAGTACGACAGCCTGCGTTTTGCCCGCAGCTCACATCGCTGACCTGATCTCCGATCATCCAACTTTCCTTGAGATTGATGCTAAACGAATCCTGTGCTTTGAGCAGTGACCCGATGGCTGGTTTGCGGCAGTCACAGACCATCGTATAGGCCGGGATCACACCTTTGGGATGATGATAGCAATAGTAAGCCTCGGTTAGCTGAACATCCGCCGCAGTCAATTGATCGACTAGCTTACGATGAACGCCCTCTAAATTGCCGAGCGAAGTTTTGCCTTTGGCATAACTCGGTTGGTTCGAAACCAGAAACAATTGATACCCGTTTACCGCCAACAATTGGAGCGCTGGCAGGATGTCTGGCAGCAAAATTAAGGCTTGTGCGGTACGCGGCGATTCATATTCCTGCGTGTCCGCGTAGTAAACCAGCGGGTTGAGTGTGCCGTCACGGTCTAAGAAAACGGCGCGTGTCATGTCAGTGCGTTGACCATCAGATGCCAGATCACCGCTTGCCAACTTTCAGCGTGCGGCGTAATGCGTTCTGCCGACACCACCGGCACCAGAATACACACATCCGAAAGCTGCTTGGCTCGACCTCCATCACGGCTGACAATCGAGATAATCTTCGCACCAACCGTTTGCCCGTATTCCATTGCCCGAACCAGATTCAGCGAAGTCGTGGCTGAGCCGCCACCCACCGATAGCACCAATAACATATCGCTTGGTTTGAGGTGTGACGTTTTAAGCCAGTTAATGAAGGTCACTTCCCAACTGGAGTCGTTCACCCATGCTGTCAGTTCGGAGACGTTATCGGTTGGCGCATACGATTCGATATTGGCGATTTTGCGGAAGTCATTGACTGCGTGTGAGGCATTGCCAGCGCTGCCACCCACGCCTAATATGAACAATCTACCCCCATCGTTTTTGACAGTCTGCAAAATGTCGATAGCTTGGCTGATAGCGTGCTGGTCAATTTCTTGGGCAATCTGCTGTGTCTCGGTAAGAAAGGTTTTGATGTAATCGGTACTATTGGGCATCATATGATCCTAGCCATAATCGGGTAAATAAACGTTGATTATAATCTTTCATCTAGAAGATAATCCCTTTAATTGTTAGTCAACCAGAACCGGTCATAAGCGGCTGACAGTGTGCGTGTATCCGCCGTTGGTACAAACGTGCTGCGATGATGCAGCGTAATCGCTTGTAAGCCAGCCGTTCCCAACAACCCGCTGGGGATCGTCACGACATATTCTTTCCAGCCAGCGCTCAATTCAATGGTGCCAATCTCACTCCCGTTCATATCAAGTGTGACGGCTTGTGAAGCGGCTTCTGGCGGCAGGAATGCCCGAAAATGTAGGCTGCGGGTGTCTGATTTATCGCAGGTCATGATCTGCAACTGTGCATCTTGTGTAGACCAGCGGATGGTTTCTTCGCCCCAATTTTCTTGTGACTCCCAACCGTCCCCAATTTGACGGGTATCGCCCACCGCACCCACATCGAGAGCGTTGACAGGTGCAAAAAGCAGTTTATAGGTCAGTACCCGATTAATATCCATCGCATTTTCGTCTTTGTGGATAAACCGCAAAACGTTGCTGCCTGCTTTGGTCGTCACACATAGATTGTCAGACCGCTTTTGTGACGTGTTTTTCAGGGTCAATTGTCCGGCAGGTGCATCATTAAATTGGATAGTCATATCGCCATCATAGGCCGCGCTCGACTCCATGTAGATGCCTAGGGCTTGTGCGCTGCTGCTGATGAAATGAACTTCGCTGCTGTCATTCACCATCCATCGTGCGAATGCTGCGCCCTTGTCCGGCAGAAAAGCCGCGTCTAGCCCGCGAAAAACCGGCGCAGTAGGAATATCCGGTGTCAAAATATCCGCGCGATAAAGTGCCTGATCATATTCATCTGGTTTGATAGCATAAGCGGTCACATATTTCAGACCCTTCATCAGCGAACCGGCTGGTACAGTGATGAGAGTCTGACCTAAACCGAGAGGTTTTAGATAATCACGATTATCGACAACTACAATGTGATCGGGGACCGCGTCGCTGGTCGTCCATCGTTCCGGCTTGGGTACCGCATCGTAATATAACGGGATACCGTCATTTATCACGGTCGGTGCTAGGTCTGAGAGTGAAAGAGCGAATGTAAAAATAAGCGGGGACTTCGGGTTCCCAAGCTCCAGACCAATATGGGACATCTTTTCTTGTTTGAGGCGTTCTACCACGGGCAAAATGGTTTCGGGGAAAGCGGCTTGCGTAAGAGGAACCGTATCCGGCAGGACAATACCACCCGAAATTGCCCATGCCCGTAAGGGCAACGTCAGTGTTTGAACGACCACCCACACCACCAAACCAATTTGCAGTAACCGGTTCAGCAAATTTGGAACTGAAAAATAATCGCGATAAAAGATAAATATGCCTAATATGACGAACGGTGCGCCCATCGCGAGGCTTTTCCCCGCGACCCAATCATTGGCGATCATGTACAGCAGGAAGCCGCCGCCCCAATACACAGCGATCAAGACCGCAATAAACCGAGTTTCTGGCGAAGCTAATCGGTTTGTCAAACTTTTTAAAAAACCACTACCCACGATGGTCGCAATCACAATAAACAAGCTG
>JACDGI010000442.1 GCA_013821665.1 Anaerolineae bacterium | reverse complement strand
GGTTATACCCGTTCGCGCCGTTATGCCAATCACAAGAACGGCCACAAGTACAGCGATGATCACGATGTTTTGCCCCGTGACGAAGATCCGGTTAAAGCGGAGTCGGCTCGCATCTTTTATGCCAAGTACAAGCAGGCAAAGCTTGATCCCGACTATATGCGGATGAAGAAAGCCCATCAAGCACAATATGAGGCCGATGATGAATAAGTAACGTCAGGTGCTGGAACTGGCACGTCGCGCATATTCGGCTGGTGATAGACCGACGATGGTTTTGAAATCTTTGGTGAAGTGTGCCAGATCAAAGTAACCGAGTCGCAGCGCCATATCGGTACAATCTGTAGTTTGGTTTTTAACCAGTTGGTCAGCAGCATCTTGCAGACGGTAGCGTTGGATTACCCACTTGGGACTGACACCGACGTACTGGTTGAATAGTCGTTGTAAAGCACGTTTGTTCAGACTCATTCGCGCCACTAATTCATCCACCCGTGTGATGCTTCGATCCTCAATGATGCAGTCGATAATATCGTTGACAACCTCAATATTCGGATCGCGTTCGGGCTGTTGATCGCGCAGAAATTGTTCCATTTGCGCCAGCACTGCGTTGTCTTGTTCGGTAGTCAACAGCGTTCGTTCGAACGTATCGCCTTGGCTGCCGAAAACATTGGCTATCGGTGTGACTTTGTTGGTGAATTGTGAAATCGGCAAGTGTACAAAGGGATAAAACCCAGCAGGTCTGAATTTGGCCGCGACCACACGCCCTGAGTTGACCAGTGTGCGTGTAAATTTCCCTGTAACCACGCCAAACACGCCCGATTGGCTTTCTTCAATCGCGAAGTTGACCGAAGGGTAGGGCAGTACATCCTGAGTGTGCGGTTCTTGGCCTCTCAGATCCCAATGGATAATCCAGTACCACTCGACAAATAAGGCCAAATCCGGCGAAGGTATATGCCTCGTAAGTTGGAATTTCTGCTTGGCGATACGGGGATTTAAAATGCCCTTGGCATCAACGTTTTGTGGAAAGTCCATGTTTTTTTGACCGCCTCATTCAACCCTTTGAAACACGAAAGGCGACCCATTTGGTCGCCCTTAGTATATCAGCCATAATGTAACCACTGGTGCAATTATGCATTTGACCCTTTGTAACTCTTTTTGCATATCGAGTTTGTGCCTAACCAGAGTCTCTTAAAGCCCCTCTCCCTTGAGTTCGGGGGAGAGGGGGTTAGACTTGCACCATTATTTAAGGCAACGTCACCGGCGCTGGTAGACGATAGCTTCCCTGTACTTTGCCCGTGTTGTCCTTGAGTGTCACCACATCACCGGGTTGGAAACCGGGTGATGTACGATTCCAGAATAGGGCGATGGCCGTATCTTGCCCGACGCGGCTGTAAACCGTCACCAGACCATTGGAGAACAAAATGCGCTCAGCAAAGGTATAGACATTGCCGCTAGAAGTTTCAATCGTCCAGCCCTTGAGGTTCACATTGTTGCCGTTGTTGCGGATCGTAATCCCTTCGGATGTGATCTGTCCTGCACCGATAACTTCAGCGATTTCAACCTTAGCGTTAGTCGCTGTTGGAGGTAGTGTCAAAGTCGGACGCAGAGTTGGGGTCGCGCTTGGGCCTTCGGTCACTTCAGCCGTTGCCTCGGCTGTTGTTTCAGCCGAAGACGAACCCGCACCCAGTGTCGGCACAGGTGTTGTGACCGGCCCCGTCAGCGGGCAGCCATCCAATGGCACAATCAACGTATCGCCAATTTGGAGTAAAGAAGCCGTCTCATCATTGAGGCCGTTGACTTCCATCAACTTGAAAGGATCAGCGCCGAACTGCTGGGCTACCGCGAAGGGCGTATCGCCTTCAACCAGCGTATACAGGACGCACTTATCCGGTAACACGGTCGATACACTCCCCGGTGATTGGGGATTTGTTGAATTGAGTGCCACAGCATTGGCGTCAATTGTCCCTACAGTCTGGGCAGATGAGCCATCAGACGTAACCAGAATGCCGGTTGGTAAGATGACAGTTCCGGGCTGCGGCGTGGCAGTAACAATTTTAATCGTCGGGCCAGCATTCGGATCAGTGGTCGCCGTGACCAAAATAGGAACGGTAATCACCAATTGGCTTGTGGTTGGCGCTGGTGCATTTGAAGTCAGTAATCGGTTTACGGCATAAATCACTGTTGCCGTAATCAGAATGTTGAGAATGATAAAAGTGATGAGCGAACGTCGCCGCATAATAAGCCTCGTTTTTGAACCCTCGCCCCCGTTTTCTATCCTGTATAAAGGAAAGAAACTTTTCGAAGGTATAAGTATCTTTTAACATGATCCCCGTTACAGGATATTAACACAGTGGGCTAACGGGGGCAATTGAACGGTTAGAATGCGGTTAGAAAGCGTAGGGTAAGACACGCAGATATGCATGTTGTCCGAGTGATATACAGACGGTTACAATAGCCGTTTAACTGACTGGGCAATCGAGTTGTGGAGGCGTTAACATTATGACTTATATGATTGACGGGCATAACCTTATTGGTAAACTGCCGGATATATCACTCGATGACCCCAATGATGAAGCCCTTTTGGTACAAAAATTGAATGGGTTTACCGCTCGCACGGGCAAATCTTGTTTGGTCGTTTTTGATCATGGCTTGCCGGGTGGTAGCTCCCGTATGTCTACCCGTAATGTACAAGTGGTGTTTGCGTCGGGACGTTCGTCGGCTGATCGCGTGATGGTCGAGCGTATCTATAAAATTCAGGACATAAAAGGCTGGATAATCGTCACCTCAGATAATGATGTCATGTCGAGAGCGCGTCGGCGAGGCATGGAAACAATGCACTCTGAAGAATTTGCCTTCCTGTTGGAGGCACCGCCGCCTAAAGTAGAGGACGCAGGTGAAGAAGTTGACGTAAATCTGTCGTCTGACGAGGTGGATGAGTGGCTCAATCTCTTTGAAGATAGGGCATCATCCAAAGACAAGAAGAAAAAGAAGTAGTTTAGGAACAGTCTACGGCCCACCATTATGACCATTTGCGTGACAAAGTAATCGAGCTGCGAACCCAGCACAATATGACTCTGGACGATATTGTGGAACGACTGGCTTTGCCCAAAACAACCATCTATTCGGTGGATAAAAGATGTTCCCATTCCCCGTACCGAAAAGCAGAGTGATGCTCAGTGTGCCCGTGCGGCGCAAGTCAAACAGAAATATGCGCTCCTGCGCGAAGCTGCCTATCAAGAACGCATTCTCCAAGCACCGGAGTTGTTGAAGGATTTGACCTTCCGCGATTTTGTGGTTCTGTATATGGCCGAAGGGTCGAAACGGCAGCGCAATAAATTAGGTTTTATAAATTCTGATGCGCGAATGGTCAACCTCGCTCATTCGTGGTTAAAAAGATTATCGAATCGGTCATTTTTCTACGGATTACAATATCACAGCGACCATGATGTTGATGAACTAAAGCAATATTGGGCGAATCTGCTGGACATTTCACCAGATGATATACACCCAATACGGAAATCAAATAGCGGTCAACTTACGGGAAGACAATTTCGCTCACTGTATGGTTTGCTATCGGTTGAAACAGGCGATACTTATTTACGCGCAAAGATGCAAGCGTGGATGGACATCGTCAAAAGTCAGTGGTAATATAATCTCTATTCGGGGCGTAGCGAAGCCTGGTATCGCGCCTGCTTTGGGAGCAGGAGACCGTGGGTTCGAATCCCGCCGCCCCGACTTTAACAACCAATATTTATGTTATAATTCCACAATATGCGGGTATGGTGTAGTGGTAACATACGACCCTTCCAAGGTCTTGTCACCAGTTCGAATCTGGTTACCCGCTCTTAAGGGCGCTTAGCTCAACGGCAGAGCAGTCGGCTCATAACTGATTGGTTGAAGGTTCGAATCCTTCAGCGCCCACTACAGCCTCAGAAAGCGTCTATTGGTTAGGCGCTTTTTGATTTTGACCACGATAATGTTCGGATCTTATAAACAGGGATGGTTCAAAGGTTGATTGTTTATCGATAAACAATATTTGATTGATTCTGAATATGTGTTCAAATCCCATTTCCCCATTGCACTCCATTTCAAATCTATAATCATTGACCAATTCGAAACGAACACTACACATATCCCCGTCGCACTTTTGACTTTTGTGTCCAACACCTGCTATCCGACATGACCACGATAACCAATTCGTGCGGTTCTAACGGCGCATATGTGCTGTTTCGTTTCAGTCATAGACTTCACTCCTGACTGTGAATTTAAGACAAAAAACGACCCACAGCCCAGAGACTGTGAGGTCGAGAAGCGCTCATCCGCGCAGGTTGCCGCCTGAATGCGCCCGGCACACCTTTGCAGGTGTGACCTTGAGACGTTGGCCGTTCCAGTAGACAACTTTTTGGGTTTCGCTGCCTCATCCACGACGATCTGCGCTCTGACTGCCCATGTGCAGCTTGGCAAAGCCAACTGCTCTGCTCCAACAGAGCAGCTGATCCTGCATCACAGGTTCGGGAGCGTTTGGCATAATGTGGATAGCGCGATCATCTATAGGAGACCGTCAACGCACATCGGCGCTGGGCAGTGTATATAGCGTTGCCCTTTTCGCGCGACCGCAGCCTTCACAGCACATCCGTCTGATCGATAACCACTTATGCTTTTGGTAATCCGCAACTTTTACGCAGGTCAAAATAGCACGCCGTGGTCGCCCACCTTCATCCAATGGGCGGCATGGTTTGGCGGTGAGGAACGGCACAATCTAGAAGTAAACCCGTAGCCGTACCCGCTTGCGGGTATGAAGGGTAGGGTGGCGTACTATCCTGCGGGATAAAAGTTGCACCAAAGCAAATGGGTTGGACAGCGAATGACTATGGTTAGTTCGTCTGGAAATGAATCATGCGTTAAACAAGCAAATGCCGAATTTGCAACAATCGACCTTAGCCATGAAAACAACATAACCTTGCAAAAAATCAGTCGTGATAACCCCGCTTTACATGACTTATTCCAAAATCAAATGGTCGTGTTTTTGCAATTTCAATATCAAGTGATTTATCCCGGTTTAATCGTATAATTGTAGATCAAATTCCAGATAGGTCATGTGTATAGCTTAAAATACTCTTTGAACGTATCTCTGAATTATGAAGCAGCGCATCTATTCTGTTGAGAGCGTTTTACTGCTCTTAAATTACACTTCAAAGATGCGATTTTATTGGAAATAATGAGGTCAATCTTGATGGGTGTGTATTCAAATTCTTTGATGATACTGGCTGTTAGCACATTGATACTATGGGCGCCTATTTCTCAGAACTTGCTGGCGTCGACGCAAAATAATGACCTGGATTGTACTGATTCTTCAAATGGAACGAAATGGGGTGAGATTGCGCGATTTGGACATGGAAACATACAAAGTGTTGCTACGAGTCCTAATGGAAAAATAATTGCTAGTGCTACTAGTGCCGGTACCTGGTTATATGATGGACGAATGCTCACGGAGCTGCATATTCTCGAAGAAAGTCCAACTCAGGACTCATTAAGCCTTACATGGTCACCTGACAGTTCACAACTTGCTGTCGGATTGGTTTCTGGTGAAATCAAAGTTTGGGATATCTCTAATTATCAAATTCGCATGACCTTGAAATCGGATGCAAATGCTATTGGCCAACTTGCATGGTCTCCCACAAGTGCTTTTCTTGCAGCCTTGGACTGGGACGGCACTGTGCGGATTTGGGATGTAGAGAGTAAAAAAATCATTCGGATTTATAAAAGTGAAAAACTGGCCACATTTATGAGCTGGTCACCCCAAAAGAATAACTTGGCTTTAAGTGTAGGCAACGGTCAGAACTCGGTTCAAATTTGGGATGTCACGACCGAAGATTCCCCTCATACTTTAAACAATAGTAACCACGAAATTAGCCGGGTAAAATGGTCTCCAGACGGAGTGCATTTAGCCGTGGGAAGCCCATTTTCGCCGCTTGAGTTATGGGATGCGCATAGTGGTCAGATCGTTAACAGCTTGGAACAGTTGCCGTGGCCTATTGATGATTGGGCATGGTCGCCAGATAGTACATCTATCATGCTAGCAAGCGATGGGCCAAAAGGAGAACATTTAGCGTTGTGGGATCTCTCTAATCAAAATACTTTACAACGATTTGATGGCGGTTCTACAAGTATCGGGCAGCTTAATTGGTCGGCCGATGGATTATATCTCTATACAGTAAATGAAAAGAGTGAGCTTGAAATTTGGGATGCACATAAACGAAAACAATTGGTGGCGAGGCGCGATTATTGGGGAGCGGTCAGAAATCCGAAATGGTCAGCCGATGGCTTATATTTAGCTGCGGCATATAACAATAATGGTATTGATGCCATCATTCAGATTTGGGATCTTGCTGAGCAAAAAATCATTTGGAGTCACGTCCAATATTTTGGTGTTTTTGACATTGCGTGGTCACCGCATAGCGCCTCTTTAGCCATTCTCGGGAGTGATATGTCATTGACCCTCTGGGACATCGCACACCCAGATGTCCCCATCCTAAAATATAACGGTTCAGAGTTGGCGAACCTTGTTTGGTCACCCGATGGCTCCCAGATCGCTTTATTAGGAAAAACGATCCACATTATTAATGTTGCCAAAGGTCAGGAAGTAAGCACACCCAAGCACACTACTCATGGAAGGTTGCTTTCTGCAATTTGGTCATTAACCGGTCTTGAGTGGTCATCACAGGACCAAAATAAAATAATTAACATCTGGAGACTCGGTATCGATACACCGCTTTATACACAAGCTGAACCCACTTATTTTTATTCACTCATTCTGGCGCCTTCAGGTACACAATTTGTTCGAGTAGCCGAAA
>JACDGI010000441.1:2124-6859 GCA_013821665.1 Anaerolineae bacterium | reverse complement strand
TTTTTAACAACCGCCTAAACGTCAATATTTTAACATAGATTTGTGTGGTTTGTGAATAAGCCATTAATGAACACATGCGTAAGATCATCCCAATTTCGTGCAGAACATTAAGGTTTAGTAATGTTAGAAGAGGTCAATTCTGAATTTTTCTGAATTAGTGCTAGAATTACAGATGTTAAGGTTGTAATCTTCCGATCTTTGCATATCATAAAAGTATAGATTGTGTAATTTACCCGACATTAAGGTAACTCTATGGCGACTCGACGCTTTACTGGTGATTTACCCCCTGATCCCGGAACTGATGATTTAAACAATGGACGACAGCCGCCCATTCAACCGGCTCCTGCACAAGAGCCACGTCCCGCTGCACCCGCCCAACCGCGTGGTTCTGCACCGCAGCGGCCATCGGCTCATTTGCCGCGCACACTCACACAGGTGCTGAACGAGGCCAACGAGCGCGTCATTCAGGGCGATTTGGTTGATTATGTTCCGATGTCAACCGGTTTTGATCCTCTCGATGGTTTTATCGGCGGTGGTCTTCGTAAAACGGAATTGACACTCCTCGGTGGTGCGCAGGGTATTGGCAAGACCATCGCTACCCTTCAAATCGCCCGTAACATCGCCATGCGCCCTGACCAATATGCCTTTTATCTCTCTTACGAACATACCGAAACCCATTTGATGCACCGCCTCCTCTGCATGGAAAGCATTAATCCGCCCGAAGTCGATATTACTCGCGGTGTCAAACTGCGTGATCTCTACCAGATTATCGTGGCTGAACGTGCTAAAGGTTTTATGGGGCGCGATCCGAACTCACCCGGTTCCTTGCAGGCCATCCTCAAAGAAAACCCGCGCACGGCTCCGGCACTCGCCCGTATGGCGCGTTATGCGGATCGCATGATCCTCGTCAAGGCCAGCCCTGCCGTCACCACGCTTAAAGCCATCAAAGAAATGACTGCTCGTCTCTGCGATGCTACTGGTGGAAATGTCACCGTATTTGTGGATTATCTCCAAAAAATTGCTGTCTACCCAGAGCGCCCGCGTGATGAAAATGATAAAGTGACCATCATTGTTGAAGGTCTCAAGGATATTGGACTCTCGCTTGATGTGCCCGTTTGGGCGATTGTCGCCGCTGATCGCGAAGGGCTGAAGAGCAAGCGTATCCACCTGTTCCATTTGCGCGGCAGCAGCGCCCTCGATTACGAATCCGACATTGCTATTATCATGAACAATAAGTACCACATTCTCTCAAAAGATCATGTGGCCTTTAATCCCTATACCGCCAAGCAGTTCCGTGACTGGGTGGTCTTCACTGTTGAGAAGAACCGCGCCGGACGTTCTATGCAGGACATGGAATTCCAGCTTCATGGTCAGCACTTTGCTTTTGACCCCCGTGGTCAAAAAGTGCAGCAGCAGCTCATTGACGACAAAGTCATCGAGAGTTAAACTTTCCCAACCCTGAATTTCCTAAAGGGCGCATAAATTGCGTCCTTTTTGTTGTATCTTACTGATGAAACACACCTGTCGGATCGCACACAACTTTTCTTACAAAACCACTGGTGCAAGTGTGCATTTGATCTTTTGTAACCCTTTCTGCATATAGAGGTTTTGCCCAACCAGAGCCTCTTAAAGCCCCTCGCTCTTGAGTTTGGGGGAGAGAGGGGTTTGGGTGTGGGGGTGGGCCTTGCACCATTTGTTACATATAATGAAGCTAAGTTGAGAACGTAATTTCTAGCTGAGAACTATCCTATGAGCTTGCAAAGTGTCACTCGTCATTTAGTTGAAAATCTGCGCACCATCAAAAATGTGCGTTCAGTCAAAATCCTTGACGTGGGTTCGCTGTTGGTCAATATTTCTCACAGCAGCTTTCACGAAGACATTGCCATTTATTTGTTGGCGGGTGAACTTTCCACGGGCTTCATCAAAAAGACTCTTAACGCCAACACCCGCGCCGATCTGCACACACTCTATATTCTCTCCTTCGATCTCATCACCGAGGATGGCAAAACCCCTTTGATGAGCGATGGATTGCGCCTACTGCTTCAAGCCTACAGTGGTAAAGTCTATGCCTACACCACCGTCGGCGATGCGGTTGTGATCTTTCCGGTTGTTGTCGAACAACTCCGCATTATCCGTAACCCGCCGGTGCGTTTAGCCGATCTCAGTGGAGATTTTGTCGCCATCGAATCCGACTATATTATGGGTGTTCGCAACGTCGCTGGCTTTAATCCCCCACGCGAGCAAAAAGTGTCTGTCGAACGCCCTATCGAAAACCCCTTGCAAATATTTTATGATCTCCTCGGTGTCGCAACCGATGCCAGCCTTGATGACATCAAATCCGCTTATCGCCGCAAAGCCCGTAAACATCACCCCGATACCGACAAAACTCCCGGCGCGACCGAACGGATGCAGCAAATTAATGATGCCTATGCCCGCATTCTAGAGACGAGAGAATAAACGAATTTTACGTTAAATTCGCTTTCGATTGATGTTGTTTAATGTCTTTTTGGCATACAATGATATTAGATTTCTACAATCTTTCCGTTTGAATAGCTGTTGCGTGAGTTAATGAAATGATATTGAAAATGCCAACGTGACCAAAACCTCAAACACTTCTCATTACATCTGATGCAGCGGAAATGGATAGCATTCCTAAATGGGGTGAAGTGCGCTTCCGTGAGCAAAACGAATTGGTGCTGAAAGCCAAAGGCTATATCGATACACTCGTGCTGCGTGTAAATCACAGCCTGATTTTGGGTCGCAAAGGCGAAGCCGACGAAACTGATGGCCCTGATGTGGATTTAAATGTCTTTGATGCTTACTCACGCGGCGTATCCAAGCAGCACGCCATCATTGAATTTACGGATCGTGTGTTGACCATCCGCGATCTCAGCAGCCGCAACGGAACCTTCCTCAATATGCAGTCGGTATCACCCAACTCCCATCGCGTCCTCCGCGACAACGATATTATTCATCTCGGCAATCTTGAATTGCTCGTTCAATTTCAATCGGTAGCCAAAGCTTAGTCTCTTGGAGTAAGACGCTTCGCCGTAATGATACAAACTACGGATTTTGAGGGCAACCAGTCGGCTTGTCCTTTTTTGTTTACCCCCTTTCAATTCATCCCTATGCTTCTGCATATAATAGGCAGATTGCAAACTCGACATGCTAATTCTGTTACGAGGAGGGAAGTTTTGAGACCACCATATGATGAAGAATTAATCCGTGCGGAATTGGACAAGTTAGCAAAGGCCATTCCCGCAATAATTGCACTTTGCATATCAAGTACAGATCTATGGACAATCACTTCTTCTATCAAACCTGCCCCGGCTACTGAAAGCACGATGATCTCAATAGCTGGCTATTTTGCCACGTTGGATAGTCATATGGGAGCAAACTTTGAGCTTGGGGGATGGCAGCAGATGATATGAGCTGGCAGTGAGGGATTAGTAATTAATTTACCAATTCAGGAAGTGTGCGCTCTGATCTTAGTGGTACAGCCTGATACAGCACTTGATGACCTATTCTCGACCATCGAACCGTACTATGAATCACTTCTAAAATATTTCTAAAACATCCCTGTTGCCCATACGGAGAACTATTTTGCATTGACCTAATGAGCATTTAACCCAAGCCGAGTTAGTCAATTTAGTAGCTGCCATACCCGTAATAATGTCGGTCAGTGTCGTTGACCGAACCACGAACGGATGGACTGTCGCCGCCTATCCGCATCAAGCCTTTTATATTCAAGATATGATCGATGCCATGATTGGTGATTTTTATCGCTTAGCAAATCAGATCGTCATTAATCTATCGCTTGGCGAATGGAAGTATTACATCTCAATCGGCACTGAAAAAACTGGCATACTCCTACCGCACACTGTCACCTACGGATTGGTTTTAATTATAAAATCTGGTGAGCCACTCAATGATCTCATATCGACCATCAAACCCTATTGCAAATCCCTCCTAAAATATCTCCCTGATTAGCCTGTTTCTCATAAACAGGGTGCTCGTGTTCTAAATGTGGTAGCACCACACTAAACGGTGGAGATCTTGTTTTGCCAATGAGAACACGCAAGGTGATCTCTAAAAGCCTTTAAAGCCCCTCCCTGTGTTTTGGCTATCAGCAGAGTGAGCCTGCGAACGTTGCTGATGTAGGGGTTGGGGGTGGGGGCGGTATGCTCAACTTTGCCTTCCACCACTTAAGGTGGCGCTACCTAAAATGTTCGTTCTTTACAGATAAGAACTTTTGTGCTAAAATAAGCATATACTGCTACTAATTTTCGCCTATCCGCTGTGTATTAACTTCCTGTCTTTGCATTCATCTTGCAGCTTGCCGCTTAAAACCTGCAACTCCTCGGCGGATCGCTCCCTCACATCCACTGCGGCAGCACACCCATATGTCGGCGGCGGACATACAGGAGCCAACCGCTGCACTCAGCGACATTAGCCGAGCCAGCCGCCGTGCAATATGTCAATTCGGCGGGTCGCTCGCTCACACCCGCCTGCCATTTCGGCGGAAATTTGTCACAAATTGCATTTCGTGTGCATAAAAAAGGTGGAGACAAAAACATATTTCATCTCCACCTTAATTACGACTTATTCTAAAAACACTCTGCCTTGATCTTGGCGCTCTCTGCGACTTGGCGGTTCAAACGACTTTCTCTTGTTTACTCCACCACATTCCGCAGATGAATATAGTTCAATTTCGAGAGTTCACGTACCTGTGCCT
>JACDGI010000441.1:0-2114 GCA_013821665.1 Anaerolineae bacterium | reverse complement strand
CCTGTGCCTCGGCGCGATAACTGCTCCGCACCAATGGCCCACTCTCCACCCACTTGAAGCCCATCTCGCGTCCCAACTTCTCGAACGCATCAAACTCTTCTGGCAGATAAAAGCGCTCGACTGCCAGATGTTGTTTGCTCGGCTGTAAATATTGCCCGATGGTCAAAATATCTACACCTTGCTCAACCAGATCACGCATGACCTCCAAAACTTCCTCAAACGTCTCGCCCAATCCCACCATGATTCCGCTCTTGGTCAGTACCAACGGATCCATTTTCTTGGCGTTGCTGAGCGTCTTCATCGCCCATTCGTACTTATCCTGAGGCTGCACCTTCTTGAACAGACGTGGCACCGTTTCCACGTTATGGTTCAGGATTTCCGGTTGGGCATCCATCACCGTTTTGAGGTTGGCCTCGCTCCCCTTGAAGTCCGGTATCAACACCTCGATACTGCATCCCGGTTGCATGTGGCGTATCCGCTTAATCACCATCGAAAACAAAGGAGCGCCGCCGTCTGCACGTTCGTCGCGGTTCACGCTGGTAATCACCACATGTTTTAATCCTAACGCCCGCACCGACTCAGCTACGCGGTTCGGTTCTGCCCAATCAATCGGGTTTGGTCGCCCCGTCTTGATGTCGCAGAATCCACACGAACGGGTGCAGGTATCGCCGCCCATCAGGAAGGTCGCTGTCCCTTTTCCCCAACACTCCGCGATGTTCGGGCATTGGGCTTCCTCGCACACCGTGTTGAGCTTTTTACTACGCATCAACTCGAAGACTTCCTTGTAACCCTCGCTGCTCGGTGCGCGCACCTTGATCCACGGAGGTCTCCGTCGTGGATGAGCCGGGTCAGGCTGCCAGCCCTCGCTAGGGGTTAGGGGAATGATGTTCGGATCAATCAAATCAGTCACGATAAACCTCATTTTCTCTATCAGCATTCAAATTGCTGATGAATCGTTTTGGTAATCAATAACGGGCTTTATTCTGATACTTCGTAAGGGCGTAACATGTAATGATTATACCGTCATCGCCGTATGAACTCTACTTCCGATGATGTGGTATCCGTCTCCCTTACTAGCACCCGCCACACATAATGGATAATGACTTCACGGCTCCCCGCGAACACCAGCAATCGTATAACAGGTAAAACAAATGCGCTCACCACCCCGGATACTTGAAACAACTCAAGCACTTTTGGCGCAATCGCGAAACCAATCAATAACGTCAACATAAACGTCACAACTTGAATCACCAGATAAATGATGAAAGCTGCCGCGCTTGCGTCCAGTCGCCGGGTTGCATAAGTTGGAATCAAGATGCCAATTTCTGCCGCCAAAACGATTGATTGCACGTGGTCAATATACATCGCCAAACCCATCGTCAGGAAATAAACACCGACAATCACCCCACCAAAAAGCGCGGCATCCGGCGGAATAATGGACGGGCTAACACTGGCCGCGATCAACATCAACACGACCGTAAAGAACCCGCGCATCATCCATGTGCCAATGGCCTCGGTTTGCTCAAGCGATTCATTCCGATGTAAGCAGGCCGACATCACCAACCGCCCGATGCCCAGCGCTCCCGGCGGGGTAATCACTAACAGATCATACATCCCCGCTTCTCGCTCATCTGCGAGGCCGCTGGCAATTTGTACGGCCCATCGCAGCCCGTAGACCGCGCTCAAAAACACGATTCCCGGTAAGAGCAGAAAGGGTGAGAACAAAATCAGCACACATCCCATGTACCACGGCATGATATAAGGCGGTTGGGCGATAATACGCTGGTAAAGCGGATGACCGGTTAAAGGTTTTTTCATCCAGCGCCAAAAGTTCCATGTCAGAATCAATATATTTCCTTACTTTACGGACATAGTGACAATGCAAACCACTTATTTTACGCGATAATTTAATTGTCAGACCAGTGAATTTTTGTAGGGATGAGGCACGCCTCATCCGCCGACGATTTACTTTATTTAATCACATTTTGTAACTACTCAGGTAGGGAGAAAAGGAGCAGCATGAAGGGCAGCAGAAAGGGCATCAAGCATGTTGACACCCTGTTTACGAGCGGTTGAGAGGTAGCTACGGATGAGGCAAAAGCAGTCAGCACCCG
>JACDGI010000440.1 GCA_013821665.1 Anaerolineae bacterium | reverse complement strand
TTCACGTATACCGCTGCGGGCGATAATCGCGCTCGACACGATAATGACCGCCACACCCAGCAGCACCACACCGCTAAACGCAAAACTGAGGCGCACCCATAAGCGATTCATGGTTACGGGCCAACCAGCCGGTAGCCGACCCCGTATAATGTTTGAATATACGTCGGGTGTCTGGGATCGGGTTCAATTTTCTTGCGTAGATTTTTGATGTGGCTGTCGAGCGAGCGTTCCACACTTTCATAGTCATAACCTAAACTGCGCTCGATTAGGTCAGCCCTTGTCATCGCGTAACCCGGATGCTCCATCAGCGCTCGCAGCAGTTCAAACTCGGTCACGGTCAGCTCAATCGAATGGGTATCGACGATCACTTCCCGCCGCCCCACATCCATAATCAGCGAACCGCACTGCAAGATGGTATCTTTTTCCATCTTGTCACCATTTTGTGTTCGGCGGAGTACCGAGCGAACGCGCGCCACCATCTCACGCGGATTAAAGGGCTTGGTTACGTAGTCATCCGCGCCCAATTCCAAACCGATGATCTTCTCGCTGTCCTCAATGCGGGCAGTGAGCATGATAATCGGGATGCTGTGCAATGATGAATCGTTGCGGATGGTACGGGTAATATCCCAACCGTCGCGGTCGGGCAGCATGAGATCCAACACAATCAGATTAGGTCGTTCATGCCGTACCATGTGCAGCGCTGTCTGACCATCATAGGCGATGAATACTTGATAATGTTCCTTTTCCAGATAAGCACGTACCAGCCTGACGATTTCACGATCATCGTCTACGACCAATATCTTCTGAACTGCACTGGTAGTTGACATATAACCCTCACCAACCTTCAAAAATATTTTATACGGCCTACTCGGCTTTGATGGGTAAATGGCTGCAATCAGCCGACGCATTGACATAATCCGCGCTTACCCAACCGTTCTTGTTTTGATAGCTCACGTACCACCAGTCGCCTGTTTTAGTCTTGGCACTGGCGTTAAGCGTGGTGCTAAATGGAATTGTCATCAGCAGTTCATTGGTCGATCCCGGCCCACTCCGCAAATTGACATTCTGACGCGGAATGACCGTGCATCCAGTAATTTGCGCAGCCGCAGATTGAACGGTTCCTGTTGGTTGAATGCCATCTGTCACCGATCCCGCTGTTGTCGTAGCGATAACAAATGGTGTGTTGGTCGCCGTCGGCATTGGGCTTGCCAAGCGAGTAGGTGTTGCGCTCAATTGCAGCATAGCCGCGTCCACCGTTCGCGTTGGCACGACAACGATTTGTTCGGTAGGCGTAGGACTGTTAACCACTGCATTCGGGCTGGCAACTTCCGACACGTTAACGGTATTACCACTTGCTGGCACATTTGCCGCCTGATTACGTCCTGCCAATGTAGGTAGCTTTGCTGCTACGGGCACCACAAAAGTCGCTGCTACCAGCAAAACACCGATCCCAACAGCCAACACACTACGCCGTTGTGCGACTGGACGTGCTGCTTTGCCGCGCTCGACCAAAAATGTAATGAGGCCGATAACGATAACCAGCACACCCAGACCAATCGCCGCCATATTAACCATCCGCAGCGGTTGTGTGCTGTTATTGTTCGAGACTAACGCCAACACCGGAAACACCAGCGCTAAAAACGCAACCAGTGTTTCGAAGAAACTTACTTTTTCGCGTCCCCGCGCCGTTCGTAGGATGCTGTTGATCCCGAATAACAGGGCGAAAACTGCGCCTATAATAACCTGTAGAATGACCATCGCTCACCTAATCCTATCTGAATCTACTCATACCGTAGCGCGTTAATCGGGTTCAGTTTGGCTGCCCGCTGCGCCGGATAAATACCGAAGAAAATACCTACACTTGCCGAAATGATTGTCGCCAATACCACGCTCGACAACTGAACCGTAATCGGTAACGTTTTCACCAATGATCCAATCAATCCCACCAACCCCGCAGCGATCAACACACCAAGTGCGCCGCCCACCAGTGACAACGCCATCGCTTCCATCAAGAACTGAATGACGATGTCGCGGTTTTGGGCACCAACCGCTTTGCGTAAACCGATTTCGCGAGTGCGTTCGGTGACTGTCACCAGCATGATGTTCATCACGCCGATGCCGCCGACCAGTAGTGAAATACCTGCCACTACACCCAAGAACACCGTGAATAATCCAATGACGCTAGCCAATGTGTCGATAACACTACCTTGGCTGATAACCAGAAAGGTATCTTTATCACCTGCTTTGACATCCCGTGCCTGACGCAGCGTGCGCGTGATTTGTTTGACTGCCGACTCCACACTATCACTGTCGCGTGCTTGCATCATGACAAATGAAACACGGTATTCACCTGTAACATCCCGTTTACCACCCAAACGAGCTTGAGCCGTCGTGAGCGGAACCAAAATAACTGCATCCCCCGACGCTTGACCAGCCACATTTAGGACACCAATAATCTGAAAACGCACACTACCGATGCGTATGTTGCGACCAACAGGCGACGCGCCATCAAACAAGCGATCCACCACTTGTTGTCCGACCACTGCCACTCGTTCTTGACCATCCATTTCGGTTTGGTTGAAGAAGCGGCCATTCACAACCTGCCGGTTCAACACGTTGGTATAATCCGGCGTGACACCCTGAATCTGAGGTGTCATTTCCTTACCCTCATTAACCGCACTCATAGTCACAAGCATCATGGGCATGACATACGAAACGTCCTGTGCATTGAGTGGGTCAGACAAAGCCTTAACCTCTTTCATGGTCATCGGGTTTAGCTTGCTGTTCTTGTCAGGTTGGGGGAATGTGATCAACAAATTTGAGCCAACACTGGAAAACTGATTGACCACAAACGCTGACACACCCTGTCCGGCTGAAATCAATAAAATGACTGCTGCTACTCCAATTGTGATACCCAGCATCGTCAAGGCCGCCCGCAGTTTATTCATCTGCAAAGCAATCACTGCGACGCGAATATTTTCGATAAAGGCGTACATAAGTTATTCAAACCTCAATGCATCAATCGGACGCATCCGTGCTGCGCGGCTAGCCGGGTAAAGACCAAAGAAAATACCGACGAAGCTGCTTACACCCGTTGCTAACATCACCGAGTCGAGCGTCAATCCCAGATGCAAATCGGGCACGATTGCGCCACCAATAACGGTAATCAGCCAACCCATTGTGATGCCCAATAATCCGCCCAGCAGCGATAAAATAATGCTCTCCATCAGGAATTGGCTGAGAATATCACCGGCTTGTGCGCCAACGGCTTTGCGTAATCCAATTTCACGGGTACGCTCAGTCACAGAAACCAGCATGATATTCATGATGCCAATACCGCCTACTAGCAGCGATATGCCCGCAACACCACCCAAGAACACCGTCAACAAACCGGTAATTGCCGAAATACTGTTCAGCAAATCAGCCTGACTGCTAACACTGAAGTCTTCATCACCCGCATAGACGATGCCGTGTGCTTCGGTTAGATAAGTCGAAATCTCCTGACGCACAAGGCTAATTTCTTCCTGAGACTCAGCCATCACTTGAATTTGTGAGACTTTATAAGCACCACCACGTACCCTTGCATCAGCTAATCGTGTCTGCGCGGTGCTAATGGGTATTATCGCCGCCGCATTCAGATCAGCCGGGGAGGCTCCAGAACGGTTATCCATCACACCAATGACAGTGAAAACGCGCCCATTAATCTGTACAGACAAACCAATTGGATTATGGGTTTTATCCCCAAACAGGTCTTTAACGGTACTTTCCCCAAGCACAACTACTCGCGCAGTATCATCAACATCGGCCTGACTGATGAAGCGTCCACCATCGCTGCGCGGAAACCAATTGCTAACTTCCGCGTAAGCCGGCATTACACCGTTCAATGACAGGGTGGCAGTTTCAGTTCCATACACCACTGTTCCTGGCACGCCGTATGTAGGTGACACTTGTTTAACACCTGTTAACTTCGCGATAGCCGCAGCTTCTTGGTCCGTCAAAGCTTGCACTTGTGTGCGAGTATGGCTGCTCGGTGCGGACGAGGTCACAGTGAGCGTGTTTGCACCCAAATCTGCGAACTGCGAGGCCACATAATCCTGCACGCCACGTCCTAAACTGGTTAAACCGACCACCGCGCCGACCCCAATCACGATGCCAAGTGTCGTCAATATCGCTCGCAGACGATTGATAATCAGGCTGTTGAGCGCAATGCGGAATCCTTCCGAAAGGTTCATGACTAGTTGTATTCCTCTTGTGAGCCGCCGTAGTAGGTGTCTTTGAATACACCTTCCAACTCTTCAGCTTCCGAAGGACGTTCCGCTTCACCTGCCACCAATGGATGCGCCACCGCTCGATCAGCCACGATATTGCCATCGCGCAGCATCACCACACGGTTCGTATGACGCGCGATCCACGGATCATGCGTCACAAACACGATGCTAATCCCCTGCTCGCGGTTGAGCTGTTGGAAGATTTGCATCACCTCGGTACCGCTGCGGCTGTCAAGGTTACCGGTTGGTTCATCCGCTAAGATCATCGCGGGTTCAGTGACCAACGCCCGTGCAATAGCTACGCGCTGCTGCTGACCACCGGAGAGTTCGCTCGGTAAATGGTCAAAACGCTGCTCCAACCCCACTGATGTCAAGGCAGCTTTGGCCTTTTTTGTACGTCCCGAACCACCGCCATAAATTAACGGCAGTTCCACCTGTCGCACGGCAGAAGTCCGCCGCAGCAAATTGAAGTTCTGGAACACGAATCCGATCTTCTTGTTACGCACACGCGCCAAGGCAGACTCGCTTAATTTGCTCACATCCTCGCCATCCAAGAAGTATTCACCCGATGTCGGCTGGTCGAGCGCTCCCAAAATGTTCATGAGGGTCGATTTACCCGAACCTGACGGCCCCATGATAGACAGGAATTCTCCCTGCTGCACTTGTAGGCTAATGCCCTTCAAGACTTGCAGCGACAGTTCGCCCATATCATAGGTCTTGGTGATATTCCGAATATCAATGACGATCTTTTTCTGCACATCGCCATCCACGACGACCGGAGCGTCTACTGTTTTAGTGCCTTTGAACCATCCGAACATGATTAACCTCCCCCGCTATTTGCCCCGCCAGCGGGCGGTCTAAATAAGCCACCTTGGGCTGCGGCTGTGGTTGATCCGGGCAGCAGCACAATCGTTTCACCGACCTCCAAACCGCTTTCGATCTGGCTGTTGGTCTCATTACGCACACCAATCGTCACTGGTGCATCCGTATATTTCCCATCCTGTTCGACCGTGACGTAAGTGCGCTGCGATGTGTTATCAACACGGATAAAACGGTTCGGCACAAGGATCACATCTTTTATTTCGCCAACGGTGATCGTCGCCGTCGCGCTCATTTTGGGGCGTAACGGCACGGCTGTGAAGTCCAGTGTCACAGTCGCCGTGTAGGTGACCAACTGCCCGTCAATTTTGGGAGCAGCCTCGATTTTCGTGACGGTTCCCGTAATGGGCGAACCATTTAGCGCCACCACATTCAGGCTGACAGTCTGCCCGACTGCCACATTGACGATGTCCGTCTCGTCGATGGCGAGGTCAATCGTGTAATGGCTGTCATCAATCAAGGTGATCGCATTCGCGGCGGGTGGCATCTCACCGACCGTCAAGTTTTCATTCGCCACCAGCCCATCAATCGGCGCAACCAGTGTGGTGAGGGTCAACTGCTGTTGGGCTTTTTGCACTCCTAGCCGTGCCGACTCTAAATCGATTTGTGCGCGTCGCAGTTCATTTGCCGTCGCTGGATTAATTAAGTTATCCAAACTCGCTTGAGCTTGTACCAGTGAAGCATTAGCGCTGCTCATTGAACCAGCATCTGCCCCTTGAGTCAGTTTGTCTTTGTAAGCCGAGGTTTGAATATCGACGTTAAATTCCTGCTGCTGTACTTGAGAATTCGCGCTGATTTCACCGGCTTGTGCCCCACCGTTTCCATTACGAAACTCTGGATTGGGAGCCAACTGCACATCGCGGGTAAGCTGTGATTGCCACAACTGATTCTTCGCCAGTTCAGTTTGCAACCGCGCGATTTCTTTAGCATCGCCGCTTGGTGCGGTTTGCGAAGCCGCGTACATGGATGCCTTCGCTAACGTCACCTGTGCTTGCGCCACGGCCACATCCACATCGCGTGGTGGCTGCGTCAAATTATCATAAGCCGCTTGTGATTGTGCCAAAGCGATTTGTGCCGTACGCAGTGCCGAGTCTGCATTGGTGGATTCAACTCGCGCCAGTATATCGCCCGCTTTAACGTGCTGACCTTCGCTCACCAATACGGCTGTGACTGGTGCGGAAAGTTGAAACGTCAAGTCTGACTCATGTACCGGTGCCAGTGAACCGGTGGCGTTGAGCGTAATCGTCAGGTTGCCTTGCTGTACCACGGTTGTATCCGTTGGCTTGACGTTTTGTGCGGCTGCCACTCCGGGCTGTAATCCGATCAGCGCAATAGCACCGATCACCGCTGCCGACCGCATCAGCAGATTAAATCCATTAAATGCTTTCATCTTGTATCCTGTTAATCTCATCATTGTGATGCTCCCGGCAATCCACTGCTTTCAGTCTGTGTGACTACCACGACATCTCCATCATGTAGGCCGGATAGCACTTCGCTGCTATCGTCACCTTGCAGCCCCAATTTCACTTCAACATGTGTCTGTTGATTTTTTGCGTCCAACACATCCACGAACACCTGTCCGTTAGATTCAACATGCAGGTAATTGGTAGGCACCGTCAGCACATTGTGCTTCGAGTCGAGCACCACAAAAGCCTCGCCCGTCATACCCACTCGCACCTGCGGATTAACCTGATTGAGTGCGAAGTGTGTGTCGTAACTCACCACGCCATTGACCTC
>JACDGI010000439.1 GCA_013821665.1 Anaerolineae bacterium | reverse complement strand
GGTTACGAGAATACGAGTATTCATAGTCACTTCCCTTTTCTAGTAAGAGCTATTTTTTAACTCATGATCTAATTATAGAGACTGGTCTATATAAATGAAAGTGATAAATGTAATGAGTTAAAGGGAATGATATTAGCACGGTCTGATTTTTTTGAAAATCGAGTAGGAAAAGTTGATTCAGCCTGTAACTCTGAAATACCTGTGAAAACTTACGTGTCCACTATCTAGGGGTAATTCAGATCCAAATCACCTTGTGGTCGCCAATGTGCTGGATCGACAGTTCACAGCCCATCGCGCCGATGAAGTCTGGCTGACGGACATCACTTATATTGACACGGCTGAGGGCTTTCTCAATCTGGCGGCCGTCATGGATTTGTATTCGCGACAAATCGTCGGTATGGCCATGGCTGACCATCTGCGCACAGAATTGTTCGAAAACGCGCTGGACATGACACTCACCCATCGTCGTCCGCCGCGCAACTTACTGCATTATTCCGATCGCGGTAGCCAATACACCAGCATGGATTACCAGAAATGATTGACTGCTTCTCACATGACTGTCCGTATGAGCCGTGTCTGTAATTGTTGGGATAATGCTCTCATGGAGAGTTTCTGGGCGACCTTGAAGCGCGAATGTGCTGATGTCGTATTTGCTTCCCACAGCCAAGCCCGGGTTGAACTCTTCAGTTACATCATGGGCTTCTACAATCGCCAGCGTTGGCATTCGACTTTAGGCTATGTTAGTCTTATACTTTTGAATCCCAATCCAAGAAACTTTTCTTAACTCCACTAAATTAGGGTATTGCCAGCGTAGCCAGGTCAGCATCAAGAAACTGTGTCGTCAACATTCACCTTATTGATTGACAACTTTGAGAGGCGTAAAAACTGCTTGATAGTTTGACTGCGCACCCGATATACTTAAGTGAAGATGAAGAAACTGGGCAATCTTAAGGAGGATGTGGCATGAAAATAGGGATCGTAGGCAGCGGATATGTTGGTGCGACGGCGGCATATGCCCTAGTAATGCGTGGTATTGGGCATGAGATCGTCTTGATTGATCAGGATGAGAAGCGCGCCAAAGCTGAGGCAGATGATATTTTCCATGCGGTACCGTTTGCCTCGTCACTGAATGTGCGTGCTGGGGGTTACCATGATCTGACAGGGGCGAGTATTGTGATTATGGCGGCTGGCGTGAACCAGAAACCGGGCGAAACGCGGATGAAGCTCCTGAAGCGTAACGCGGATGTGTTCCGTGCTGTAATCCCCAATATACTTGATCATGCGCCGGATGCCATCATTGTGGTGGCAACCAACCCTGTCGACGTAATGACCCATTTTACGGCGCGGATCGCCGCCGAACGAGGTATCGCAGAGGGGCGCGTGCTAGGCAGTGGGACAACATTGGATACAGCCCGTTTTCGTGCGCTGCTTTCGCGGCATTTGGATATTGATCCGCAGCATGTCCATGCATATGTAGTCGGTGAACATGGCGACAGTGAAGTCTTGCTGTGGTCGCTAGTTGGGGTGGGTGGTGTGTCGGTCGAGGACTTTTTGCGCGCACGCGGACTCGAGATTACGCAAAATGATAAGGCGATAATCGATGAGAAGGTGCGCCGCGCTGCCTATCACATCATTGAAGGCAAAAAAGCAACCTATTATGGTGTTGGGGCGGCGCTGGCGCGGATTTGTGAGGTGATTCTGAACAATCAACGGGCTATCTTGACAATCTGCACGCCCCATTCCGAGATCGCCGGTGTAAAGGGTGTGACGATCGCGCTTCCGTATCTAATCAGCAGTGAAGGTATAATCGGCAGTCTTCCGCTGACGATCACAGAGAGCGAAACGGCACTGCTGGCAAAGAGCGCGCAGATTGTGCGCGCGGCAATTGATCTTTTGCCGTAAAGCGATCTCTCGTCAAAAAATCATGTGCTGCCAAGCTGAACATGAATCTCATGCTTCCCGCTGTTTTTAACCAGAACAATATAATGGCCTTCAACGACATAGCCGTCCAAGGTGATCTGAGTCACGCCGCAATTTACCCCCTGTGGATTATGGATGTGGATGTTGTAAAGCGTTTCTCCGTCCCGGTACGTCATGTCAAAATCTGTCCAATCGTCAGGGATACAGGGATTGATAAATAGACGATCTCCTTTTCGCTGTAAGCCTAGAAGCGCCTCAATCCCTAGACGATACATCCAGCTGGCTGAACCTGTGTACCACGTCCATCCGCCGCGTCCCAAATAAGGTGCAACACTATAAATATCCGCAGCGATCACATACGGCTCGACGCGATACTTCCGCGCATCGTCAGAGGTATTACTGTGCGAGATGGGGTTCAGAAATTTGAACAGTTCTCCCGCCCGATTTCCTTGTCCGAGCTGCGCAAACGCCCATACAGTCCAAATGGCAGCGTGAGTGTACTGCCCCCCGTTTTCACGGATGCCCGGTGGATAGCCTTTGATATACCCTGGATCATTGGGTGTTTTATCGAATGGCGGAGTAAACAAGAGCAAGAGTTGGTCCTCACTTCGAACCAGACGCTCGGCAACAGCACTCATGGCTTGGTCAACATGTGTGGGATCACCCGCTTCGGAGAGTACAGCCCACGACTGGGCAATTGCGTCGATCTGGCACTCGATGTCTTTTGCTGAGCCTAAAGGGTTTCCATTGTCATAAAAGGCACGTCGATACCACGCCCCATCCCATGTTGATGTTTCCAATGCCGTTTTGAGTTGATCTGCCTGCTGACGATAGCTGTTTGCTAGGCTGGCATCACCGTGCTGTTCACAGAGGGGCGCAAATTTCGTAATTACGCTGTACAAAAACCAGCCCACCCACACACTTTCGCCGCGTCCATGCATCCCAACCCGATTCATGCCATCGTTCCAGTCGCCTGTTCCCATCAACGGCAGACCATGAGCGCCCATTGTCGAGCCATGTTTGATCGCGCGGAGACAATGTTCATATAGGGAGACGATCTGGGTTGAGGTGTCATATTGGCCATACCGCTCCTCTTCCTCAGGCTTCAGCAGCGCGCCCGTTAAGAACGGAATCTGTTCTTCCAGAATCGTTGTATCCTCTGTCGTCTGGATGTAATAAGCGACAACAAACGGCAACCAGAGCAGATCATCGGAGAAGCGTGTTCTTACCCCACGCCCGGATGGAGGATGCCACCAATGCAGGACATCGCCTTCCTCAAATTGATGACGCGCCGCCTCAAGAATGTGATTGCGTGCGAGACTTGGTTTTGCTAGAAGCAGAGCCATCACATCTTGAAGTTGATCCCGGAAGCCAAATGCACCACTCGACTGATAAAATCCAGTACGCCCCCAGATACGACAGGCCAGCGCCTGATAAAGCATCCAGCGATTCAACAGGATATTCATGGCGGGATCAGGTGTCTGGACACTCACGGCCCCAAGCGTTTCATCCCAGAAAGTATTGACGGCCTGCCGCATCACTTCGACATGTGCTTCATCTTGATAGGTCTGAATGAGATGTAAGGCCTGTTCACGATTTGCACCCTCGCCCAGCAAGAAAAAGACTTCTTCGTTTCCGCCAATTGGCAAATCAACATGAAGCTGAATCGCTGCACACGGATCAAGCCCTGGCTCGACCGTGCTCGCCAAACCAATACGACCCAGTGCGGCTGGGTGACTTACATCTCCCATACGTCCTAAGAATTCAGTGCGATCGGCTGTGAGACCATGTGGAGCCTTATTGGCTGCGAGGAATGCGACACGTCCGCTAAACTCAGTATTATAGTCATTGTGCGCGAGCAGTGCTCCGCTGTTGTGGTCATATTCGGAGAGGATGTAAGGCTGTGATGCGCTCCGATTGACCCCCAGCACCCATTCCGCATAATACGTGACTGTCACACGGCGGGGGCGGTTCCAAGTATTTTCCAAGCGTAACTTGATGATCTTTACAGGCGCGTCGGATGCGGCAAAAAACAGGGTTGTTTGCTTGAGTCCCTGGCTGTGATGTTCAAAAAGAGAATATCCGGCACCATGTCGTATGAGGTAGGGTTCTACATCACGTCTTGGTAAGGGCGTTGGTGACCAGACCCGTGCGGTTTCTTCATCACGCAAATAGAGTGCTTCCCCGGGGGTATCGGTCACTGGATCATTGTGCCAAGGTGTCAATCGATTTTCGCTGCTGTTTTCCGACCATGTATAGCCTGCCCCTGATTCGGACACGAGAAAGCCAAAACGCTCATTGGCAATCACGTTCACCCATGGGGCAGGTGTTGATTGTCCAGCGTTAAGATAGATGACATATTCTTGGCCATCGGCGCTAAAACCACCATAACCGTTGTCAAAAAGTAAATCGGTTGGTCGGCTCACACGTAGGGTTGCCTCCAATGTTTCGAGCTTGGAGAGCGGCGGCATGAAAAAAGGCAAAGGTATACGCCCCGTTGAGAGAGGAGGCAGTTGTGCGGCAATTGAACCCTTCGCACCATCTAGGATGACACGCGCGGCTGTGTGCAAGAGATAGTTGGCTTCTTGGCCCATTTGATCAGCATTGATGACAAAGACACCGCCGCGCTGATTCAGCCATTGACTGCTGTTTGAGCGGGTTATCAAGCGCTGAAGCTGTGTCTGGAGATCTTGCGAATAACTGCTATCTCGTAAATTGACAATCACCAGATCAATCATTACCTGCTGACTGTACCAGTAGGTGTGGGCATGAAGGAGTTCAACCACGATGGGCAGCTCAGCTAAATCTCGGATGCATAGGAGAAGAATGGGAACATCACCTGAAATCGCATAAGCCCATAAGGTGGACTGGCCTTTTGTGTTTGCATTTAGCACAGCAGATGAAGCCCGCAAGCCCACCTGTGGATAGAGTAGGAGCGAGAGAAGGCGCTGCATCAACGACAGTTCAGGCGTGCCCAATTCAAGTTGACGCAGGGCAATTTCAGTCTGTTGGCGAGCCGTCTCGAAGGCTTGATCGAGCTTAAACCAGCCTCGATAGCGATTTGCTAGAGTAATGGCTTCTTGGCGGGATGCCGTGACCAGAGTAAGATAAGACATCTGTATACGACCATAGGGTTTGAGTTCAATATCTTGGCCCAATGCCATGATAGGATCTAGCGTAATCCCAACTGTTTTAGACAGTTCTTGACCATCCAAAGCGGCCGGATTACGGGATGTTCGACCTCGCCCCACAAAATTCATTCGATCACTTTCATAAGCACCCGTCGTCAGTGTTCCTTGCTCAGTAATCAGAAAATGCCCCAGATAAACAGACTTTTCATCAGGAGAGCGTGGCCGCCGGTGGAACAATAGCATGTTGTTTCCAGCTAAGTATTCACTTTCGATGAACAGTTTGCTAAAGGCAGGATGTCGCTCGCCTTGCGGAGCCAGCAGAACTTCTGCATAGCTAATTAAACGTAAGCGCCGGGGCTCACTACTGTGATTAATTAGAGTAATGCGTCGAATTTCGACATCATCATCTGGCGCAACCGTTATCTGCATATTCAGCGTCACATTGTTATCGCGGCGCTGGAAATCGGCTTTATGGGAATAGAATGATACCTGCTGGTGTTCGGGGGTCGCACCCATTGGCTGGTGTCCAACTGACCAGATAGCCCCGCTATCTTGATCTCGTACATAAATCCAATTTCCCGAGGCATCAAGCGTCGTGTCAGCTTCCCAACGAGTCAGACCCACTCCCTGCCACTGGCTGTAACCGCTGCCCGCATTAGTGATCACGGTGCTGTAGCGACCATTGGAGAGAACATGAACCTGCGGAACAGTTGTCTCATTCGGGACGCGCCAGGGGGCAATCGTGACCGGGGCTTGAGCGATAGAACGCTGGGTAGCATCATCCGGGTGAGGATATTCGATAGGCGCTTGCGTCGGAATTTTTTCCTGAAGAAGCAGGGCAAAGCTCTTCACACGTGGATCGGCATGAAAACGCTGGATCATCGTATCGTTAGACAGATAATTGGTCAGTGAACTCAGAATCATACCCTGATGATGCGCCATATAGGATCGGACAATCGCCCGGTTCTGACGCAATGGTAGACGAGACGGCGTGTAATCCACCGATTCGTAAAACCCGTAGAGTCCGCGCATCTGGATATCATCGAGACGATCCATATTCTGCCGCACGGCCTGTGGACGAATCGACAGCGCCAGCAGCGAGGCATAAGGGGCAATGACCAGATCATCCATCAGGCCGCGTTTAAGACCTAACTTTGGGACACCAAAGGCGTGGTATTGATACGTCATACTGTTGTCAAAGGCATAGTATGAGGACTCTGAGATCCCCCATGGGACTTTTTTCTCGTGCCCATATGCAATCTGATAATCTACAGCGGCTTGACAGCTCTGGGTCAAAAAGGTCTGCTCATAGCTTTTCATGAACAATATTGGCATAAGATACTCGAACATCGTTCCACTCCACGAGAGGAGGACATGTGTACCGTTGATCTGGGTGATCGGTCGCCCCAAATGCAGCCAATGACTCGGCGTGACCTCCCGCTTCGCAATCGCCAGTAAACTAGCAAGGCGGGATTCCGAAGCGAGCAGATCGTAAAAATTATCGTCGAGTCGGTCACTTGTCAGGTTATAACCAATATGAAACACCTTGCGTTGGCTGTTGAAGAGAAAACTAAAGTCCATTGCCTGAAAATGGGCTTCCGATTGAGCCGCCAAACGCTGATAACCGTCCAGAAGAAACTGAACTTGAACGCGGGTCGTATTGAGCTTCTCTGCCAATTGGCTGCACCAGGCTTGTGCCTCCTGAATCTGACTGAGAGACCCAGTCCCTACCAAATGTGTCTGAAGATCACGCAAACGCGGTTGGATTGCATTGCAAATCGCTAAGATATCGCATAAACGCGGTGAAATGGGGATGGCTACCAGTAAATTCTGCCACGCCGCAGTCAGAG
>JACDGI010000438.1 GCA_013821665.1 Anaerolineae bacterium | reverse complement strand
GCTCACTGCTGCCCACTGCGCTTAAGCCCTGTACAGTCATCAAATCAAAGATGAACATTTTACCGGACTCTAAGATGCGCTGCGCGGTCGCAAACACGGTTTCAAGATCACGCAGACTGTTGAGTTCATTCATGACGTTAAGCGCCATTACGAGATCAGCAGCCATAATCTGGTTGCCTGTATCGCGCATATCGAGCTGCAACCATTTGATGCTCAAGCCGGGAATATCCATTTTTCGGCGGGCGACTTCCAGCATTTCGGGCGTGTTGTCCACACCGGTAATGGTGTAGGGATATTGTGATAGATATTCAATCGCGCCACCTGTGCCACAACCCAGCACCACGATTCGCCGCCCAAGCCAATCCATACGCTGTGCATAGTCCATGAGCTTTGGCGTGATGGCGGTGGCGTAGTCCGCCATTCCGACAATGTCGTAAATGGGGGCTAATGTGACGTAAGCTCCGGGCACGATATGTCCTTCAACTGGTGACAGGCAAATCTAATCTGCGGCAAGCGTAGCACAAACAAACCTGATTTGCCAATCAAGCGATAGGCGGGTTCATGAATAATCTGGCGAAGAACCGAACGATACTAGACTGGCATCCTGTAACCTTGCCCCGGCACCGTAACGATATAGGCAGGGTGACGTGGATTAAGTTCGATCTTCTGGCGCAAGCGTGAGATGTTGACGCGTAAGACCGAGTAATCACCGACGTATTCGTCATTCCAAACCCCGCGCAGCAAATCATCATGGGTGACAATTTGGCCTGCATTCCGCATGAGCGTGACCAGCAAGCCATATTCAATGGGCGTCAAGCGCAAAGGCTGACCGCGAATAAAAGCATGGCGGCGTGGAATATCCAGCTCAAGTTGGCGTACCGACAGTTTTGTTTCCGGCTGCGGAGTCCAGTTGATGCGTCGAAGAAGGGCTTTGACGCGGGCAACTAATTCATCTGGTGAGAAGGGTTTGGAAAGATAATCGTCTGCCCCTGCTTCCAGAGCGTTGACTTTATCACGTTCGCGAGCGAACCCACTGAGAACAATCATCGGTAAGAATGAACGTTCGCGTACCTGCTTGAGGACATCCAAGCCATTGATGTCCGGCAGATTTAAGTCTAGCAGCACCAGATCAGGGGAGGTTAAGGCAATCTCGCTCAGTGCCGCTTCCCCACGATCTACCGACACTGCGTTATAGCCGGCTTCGTTTAAAAGGGTGCAAACCACTTCAGCGGTATCTTCGTCATCTTCGACGATTAAAATTTGGCGATTGTCTTGTACCATGACCATCGTGTTTGTCCTGACCTTGCTAATGCTTTTTATACCTGAAACAAACGGGAATGTAACAATATCCCTATATCATAGCCGAAAATCATAATAGACGCAACAATTTGTTACAGCCGGTTACAAATAGTTTTGTGCTGAGTTGCCGATAAATAAAAACGCATACTTTAAAATAGTATGCGTTTTTATGTTTGGGCCGTGCAGGACTCGAACCTGCAACCCCACAGATGTAAACCGTGTGCTCTGCCAATTGAGCTAACAGCCCTTTATCATTCTAATTTACATCAACCATTCCGGTTTTTCAATCCCTGCGTACTCTTGAATTGCACCGAGGACATGTTGAGAGAGTCGGGTTTCGTGTACAGCAATTTCCATCGTTCCATAAAGTAATTTTCGTCCTTTTTGTTGGCTACTTTTTGGCTGTAAATTGACGGTGGTTGGGCGAAGATATTGTTCAGGCACGCCGAGTGCCTCAAGCCAATAGTATTCAATTTCTTGGGCTGATAGTCCATTGCCCAAATAACAAACAATCCTCAAAACTATTCGTTCATTAGTGACTTCCAAGCTTTTTCGCAAGAACCGCATATAAAACGCTAACATGCCAGCATCTGAATTCGACATTTTGAGAGAGTTCCGGTTTTTTGCCCCTTCGCCCCAATACAACATACATCCAGCGAGGTGCAGAGGATCGCCTTCACGGGCTTTTTGGCGACCTTCTTCCTGATAGATAACGCGCCGTTCACGCCCTTTGATAGCGTTGGTATGTGCGCCTCTCGTTTGCGCCCAATAGGCATAATGCTGTTTATTGAGCGCCGTTTGCTGTTCTTCAGTGAGTATGATGTCACGTACCCACATGCTGACTGAACTTTTGGCAACGCCGAGTTGTTTGCAAATGTCGGTAATCGCCATTCCGTTTTCGCGGCGCAATCGTCTGGCTTCTTCTCGCTCATCTTGTTTCATGAAGTGAACCTATATCTATCTTCCTAATTTGCGTAGACATTAGTTCGTTTTTGATTAAAATGCAAATTTACAGCTTGGGTGGTGTTACGCCAATTTGTCCCTGATATTTGCCCTTTTTATCAGCATAGGAGATTTCGCATTCCTCATCCGCTTCAAAGAACAAAACCTGTGCTAAGCCTTCATTAGCGTAAACTTTGGCGGGAAGGGGCGTGGTGTTGCTGATTTCAAGTGTGACAAATCCCTCCCAAGAAGGTTCAAAAGGGGTCACGTTTACGATCAGACCGCACCTTGCATACGTCGATTTGCCGAGGCAAATGGTCAATACTTTACGGGGAATACGGAAGTACTCCAGCGAACGCGCAAGGGCAAATGAGTTGGGTGGGATGATGCAAACATCACCCTTAAAATCGACAAAGGATTCGGGGGAAAAGTTCTTGGGATCGACAATCGCTGAATAGACATTGGTAAAAATTTTAAATTCATCGGCTACGCGCAAGTCATAACCATAGCTGGATACGCCATAACTCACAACACCCTGCCGCACTTGGTTTTCCACGAAGGGTTCGATCATGCCTTGCTCAAGCGCCATCTTCCGTATCCAGTGATCAGGTTTCAATCCCATTCTCTTGTCCTTTCAAACAGTCGAAGAATAGTCTATCTTGGGCGATTACATACGTTCGGGTGCGGTCATGCCCATGAGAGTCAAGACACGTTTAAAAACCACCTGTGCAGCACGATAGAAACGCAGCCGAGCTTTCCCTAATTCAGGCGGTACATCACCATGCAGTGCGCGTACCTCGTCATACACCGGATGGAAAACTCCAGCTAGTTCATGAGCGTAGAAGGCGATGCGATGTGGCTCAAGCGTTTTGGCCGAGAGTTCAATGATTTCACCGAGTTCCAGTGCTTTGCGGATGAAGCGTTGCTCCGCTTCACCCAGCAAACTTAAATCGGCACCCTCGTCGGTCAATCCACGCGCTTCGGCCTCGCGGAAAATTCCGGCGCAGCGAACATAGGCGTTTTGGATGTAATAAACTGGATTATCGTTACTCTGTTTGACAGCTAAATCCAGATCAAAGTTCAGATGCGAATCGGCACTTCGCGCTAGCAAAATATAGCGCACCACATCTGGGCTGGTTTGGTCAATCAGGTCGTCCAGCGTATCATAATCGCCGCGTCGTGTACTCATTTTCGTTTCAACGCCGTCGCGAATCATACGCACTAACTGAACGATAACGACGTGAATTTTGGAAGGGTCGTATCCAAGCGCCTGCAACCCATATTGCACCACTTTGTATTGTGAGCCATGATCTGCACCGAGAATGTTGACCATCAAGTCGAAGCCACGCTTGATTTTGTTAATATGATAGGCAATGTCGGGCAAGGTATAGGTCGGAAGGCCATCACTCTTGACCAATACACGATCTTCTTCATCACCAAATGTGGTACTGCGAAACCACTTCGCGGGGGCGAAATTTTTAGCTTTTTCAAGCTCCTCAGCGTCGGCATTTTCCCGTACGGTACTTTCGTAGATGTGACCTGCTTTTTCAAGCGCGGCAAGGGTTTCCCATACCGCTTCAGATTCATATAGGCTATTTTCGTTGAAGAAAACATCATGCTGAATGTTGACCCGTTTTAGTGTGGCTTTGACAATGTCGAACATGCGATTTTCGGCATATTCTTTGAAGGGCTTCCAATCGGCATCCTTCAATGAGTCGGCTTTTTCCAGCACCAAATCAGCCGCGAAATCTTTTAGATAATCACCTTGATAGAAGGATTTGTCCTTTTCATCTGGAACTTGCACAGGCAGATTGAGTGCAGCTAAATAACGAATCTTCAAACTATTGCCAAGGTTGACCATCTGCACGCCAGCGTTGTTGAAGTAGTACTCGCGTTCAACAGAGTAACCAGACGCTTCCAATATTCGTGCAATCGTATCGCCGACCATTGCACCACGACTACGTCCAACGTGCAGCGGGCCAGTGGGATTGGCGCTGACGAATTCGACCTGTGCCCGTTTACCTTTGCCCAAGTCGAGCGCGAAAACTTGCTCACCCTCGTTTACGATGTTCTCAACCTGTGATTTCAGCCACGTTTCATTCAAGCGGAAGTTGATAAATCCGGGTTTCAAAACTTCTACCGAGCCAATAAATTCGGCTGGTGGTAAATATTTCGCGATAATCGTGGCGATGTCAAATGGGTTTTTGCCAGTCGGTTTGGCTAATTGCATCGCTATCGCACAGGCGTAATCCCCTTGCTCGGCTTTTTTAGGTGGACGGATTTCGATGGTTGGCGTTTCAAAAGGCGGTAGTTCGCCAGCTTTATGGGCAGCAGCAATCGCTTGCTCAACCAACCGAGCATGTTCGTGGGGTAGGAGCTTCAAGATGATTCTTCCTCAGATAGATACGGAGAGGGGCTCGATTCTATCTATCGCGCCCCTGTAATTGAGGAGCATTGTAGCAAATTTGAGGCTGTTAGCAAGTTGGGGAAGGGAATTTAGTAGAGCGGATAGAGTTCAATCACACCGTCGTTACCGATACTGACTTTTTGATTGCATTTTTTGCATAGCCACTGATCATTGGCGAGGCGCATGAATTCATCACATTTCGGACATCGGAATATCTTATCCAACGACTGTACTCCCACTACTGACGATGTACCCGCTTTTCGTCCCCAAACTTTGCGATAATCCACCTGCCAGATTTGGGCTTTGGCTTCCACAATACCGCTCGATTTTAGTACGTCTTGGAGTTGGCTGCTCGTCCATGTTTTACCGGGCATGAGTTTGGTATTTACGCGCTGGCTGGTGAGCAACAATCCACCGGGACGTAATACCCGCACCATTTCTGTGACGACTGCTGCTGGATTCGTCATGAATTCGAGGGCTTCAAGGCAGGTGATGACATCGAAAGTATTATCAGGGAAGGGCAGTGTTTCCGCCGGACACCAGATGAAGGTTGCACATTCGTAGGGGTAAATATTTTCGGCTGCCTGATGAAGCATTTTGCGGCTTAGATCAGCGCCAATGATATGTCCCTCAAAACCTTCATATCGGGCTAAGGCGAGTGGCACACGCCCCGTACCAGTTGCGACATCCAGAACCAATGGATTTGTTTGCGGGGCGATGGCATCCATAACCGGCTTGGCGATGTACATCTCTTCATATTCGCGGTGATAGTGTTTGATGTTGTCGTAACGTTTGGCAAAACGGTCATAAAGTAGGATGACCATCCAACGGCCTAAGTAAACGCCCTCGCTGGCGACTAGGAGCCACCAACCGAGCAGCATGAGTGCGGCAATAAGCGTGCCAATCAACAATAATCGGAGAATATCACTCACGTTAACAAGCCTTTTTCGCGCAGCCACGGCACACAGTTATCGATGCCAGTTTGCAACTCGGTTTTAGGTTGCCAGCCAAGCAAATCACGGGCTTTGGTCATCTTATAGGTCTTTGACGCTTGCAAAAAATCGACCAAAGCGGGTAACTCCTGCGGCTCACCGCGCAGGGTGAAAAATAATTCGACTATGGGCGCGATTGGACGCATGATGATCGGCGGAATACTCAGCCAGCTATCATGCCCCGCGAGGCGGGAATAACCGCCCAAGAACGCTCGCCATGTCGGGGCAGGATCAGGCGAGCAGTTGAAGGCTTGTCCGACGGCTGCGGGATGCGTGGCGGATAAAATCATGAAGTCCACGAGATCATCAACATAAATTGGATGTACTTTACCGTGACCATCACCGAGAAAGGGTGTTGGATTGTGCTTGGCTATTCGGAATAAAGTGGCCGTCCAAGCATTGCCACGCGGACCATAAATCATGGCGGGACGAATGATACTGTAGCCCAGATGATGCTGCGCCCCAACTTCACGAACAACCGCTTCACCTTGTGCTTTGGTGATGTTATAGGGGACATGTCCCGGTTTTTGCTGGAAGTTTTCGGTTATATCGCCGTTATAATGATAGCCATAAACGGCAATCGAACTGACGTGGATAACGCGCTCGACCTTAGCCTCAGCCGCCGCCAACATGACATTTCGGGTGCCATCGACATTGATCGGATATTGCTTTTGGTAGTTCCCACCCAGCGCGGCAGCCACATGAAAGATGTGTGAACAGCCTTGTATCACCTCTTTCATGCGCTGAGCATCAGTGATGTCTCCTTCGACGATAGTGATGTTCGGTTGCTGGTTGATGTAACCGGCTTTTTGTGGTTGCCGTGCCAGCGCTTTGACGAATGCGCCGTCTGTCGCCAGCCGCCGTGCCAATGCGCCACCCAAAAATCCAGCCGCTCCTGTTACGATAACTTGCTGACCTGCTAAGGACAAATTAGCCTCCCACCGGCAGGGCGAACTTATTTCTGTGACTCATTCACTCCGTCAGTTTACCGAGATGAACCATTTCGGGCCATTTACGAGCGACCGTAATCACCACAAGGATTGTCGCGATACCGCCGCTAACGACCGCGAAAATCGGGCCGCCAACCGTGCCGAATATACCCTGACCAAAGCGCGTGACCAAGCCGGATTCAAACCCACCTAATTCGTTGGATGCACCGATGAAAACGGTGTTTACAGCGGCTACGCGTCCGCGCATTTCATCTGGAACACGGGTCAGCATCAGCGTGCTGCGGACAACCACGCTAATGTAATCAAGACCCCCCATAATTGC
>JACDGI010000437.1 GCA_013821665.1 Anaerolineae bacterium | reverse complement strand
GGATATACCTGTGTGAAAAGATCGGACTAAGGATCGTGGAAGAGCCTGTCGAATGCAGGCTCTTTCATTTCCTTAGACGCGTTCCGCATCTTTCTCCTTCACCATCGGCAGAATGTGATTGCCGGTGATGAGGCGGGCGGCACGGTTACGGGTGATATAGCTCCAACCCCATTGGATGAAGACCAGCAAACGACTCTGATACTGCACGATATACAGAAGGTGGATGAACAGCCACATCATCCAGCCAATCCAGCCGCTAAAGTGCAAACGCCCCAAATCGGCTACGGCAGCGGCACGTCCGATGGTCGCCATATTGCCCAAGTCACGATAATGGAAGGGCGGCAGGGTTTGGCCTTCTTGTCGAGCTTGGATGACACGCGCTACATATCGTCCTTGCTGCATGGCGACCTGCGCGACTCCGGGCAGCGGCTTACCCGTTTGATGGGTATCATTGGCAAGATCACCAATCACGAAAATTTCAGGGTGGTTGGGCAGCGTCAGATCGGGTTGGACGATGATGCGTCCAGCACGATCTAGTTCGGCTCCGGCAGCGGTCGCTAGTCTACGACCCAAAGGTGAACCTTGTACACCTGCGCCCCATAAAACGGTATGGGCATCAATGATTTCGGTTTGGTCACCGGTGCGGATGGTGACACGGTCAGGTTGAATGTCGGTGACGATGGCATTGGTACGCACGGTCACACCGAGCTTCGTCAAGGACTCCGCCGCACGGGCTGAAAGGTCAATTGGATAAGGTGGCAGGATACGATCTGTGCCTTCTAGCAAAATGACTTTTGCGGAGGCCGGATCAATGTGGCGGAAGTTATGCTTGAGGGTGTGGTTGGCAATTTCGCCCAGCGCACCCGCCAATTCAACACCGGTTGGGCCGCCGCCGATCACCACGAAGGTCAACCACTTCCGGATTTCATCAGGATCGGTTTCACGCTCAGCGGTTTCAAAGGCCAGCAGCACCCGCCGCCGAATTTCAGTGGCATCTTCGATGGTTTTTAAGCCCGGTGCGCTGCTTTCCCATTGGTCATTACCGAAGTAGTGATGGCGTACTCCGGCGGCGAGAATGAGTGTGTCGTAGGGGATACGTCCGTCGGCAAGAATAACTTCCTGATTGGCAAGGTCAAAATCTTGGACTTCGGCGAGCAGCACCTCAGTGTTCTTCTGCTTTTTGAGGATGTCCCGCAGCGGCGCGGCGATATTGGCGGGTGAGAGTGCGCCAGTCGCAACCTGATACAGGAGTGGTTGGAACAGATGAAAGTTGCGGCGGTCGATGAGCGTGATATTGGCATCCACATTCCGAAGTGAGGTTGCGGCATGTAAGCCGCCAAATCCCCCGCCGATGATCACGATACGCTGCTGATTTGTCATGGTAATTCCCCCATTGGCCTTATTGTGCATTTATTCACAATATAGACGCGTTACGCCCGACATTTCATACTTGCGAGGAACAAGATTGTGTGGAATGCTTTTTAGCAACTTCATGTATACTTAATACGTATACCGTTTCATTCCTCGCCGTGAGATTTATGCAGGAGAAAAGCGTCTATGGCTCCCGGACTATTTGAAAAAATCAACACATTGATTAGCGCCAATTTACATGGCATCGTTGACAAGGCGCTGCAAGCCAATTCGGTTCAGGTGATGGATGAATACATCCGGCAGATCGAAGGCAACCTGAGCGATCTCGAAGAATCGACTGCTACCGTTGGTGGTACGGTCAAGACCCTTAAGCGCAAATATGACGAGTTCGCAGCGGCGGCTGAAAAGATGGACCGCGATATTGATACGTTGGTCGTCAAAGGTAAAGATGATCTGGCAGCGGCGGCACAGGCCCAACTCAATACCAAGCAGCAGTTATCGCAAGAATATTACCAACAGTGGCAGGAACAAGATAAACAGTACCAGAAAATGCTGGATTTCCGGCTGAAGTTGGAAGGCCGTTTGACGACAGTCAAGCAAGAACGTGAACATTTACGCTCACTGATTGAACTGGCCGAAGCCAAGAAGCTGACCGTCAAAACCGTCAAGAGCTTGGATGCCTTCTCGAATGTAGGCGACGAACAAATCAGCAGCCTGAGCGACCAAATCCGCCAGCGGCTGGATCAGGAAGATGCGCGGTTGGATATGGCAAGCCACAACCTCTCGGAAGATATTGATGCCGCTATTGGCAACAGTGAAGTCGACCGCCAGTTGGACGAACGCAAACGCCGTTTGTTGGGTGGTGCTGGTGGAGCCGGTGGCGCAAGCAGCACAGGCGGACAATCCAGCAGCAGTAACAGCAATTAACAATTCATGGTGCAAGTCTAACCCCCTCTCCCCCGAACTCAAGGGTTTATGGGACGACAGTTTTAGCAGTTAAACGAGAAACCTCACCCCCTAGCCCCCTCTCCAATGCTTTGGCGAGGGGGAACCAAGACATTTCGAGGGAGAAAGTTTTGTCGTTTAAAAAGTGTCGCCTCCTGAAAACTCAAGGGATAGGGTTATAAAAGATCACACGTCTACTTGCGCCAGTGATTTAATAGGCAGTCCCCCAATTAAAGGGTGTAAGGCTGTCATCATAGTCGATTAGTATTGAGGGGCGAGCCGTGGGTTCGCCCCTCATCATATGTCACTCCGGTGGCATGTGGGCTACAATAAAATAGTAACCCGCAACTTGAAGCGGGCATTAACCGTATCGTATGTAGAATGGGTTATGCGGAGCGAAGTTTACTATGACACGAGATTCGATTAATCCACAGCAGCGAGCCTTCGGGGCCGTCCTGAAAAATGCGGTTTTAAGCTGGCAAACTGGCCTGACGCTGTTGGTGACGCTGGTACTGTTTTTTGGCGTACATATTACCAATATCCCTGTCTGGCAGGATTGGTTCTGGTTGGTGTTGGGGGGCGTGGCTGAAGCGGCCTTCATCGTCTCCAACTTATTCGACCCGAACGCAGCCACGCAAGCGGTCGCCAAAGCCTTCGAGGGGCAATATGATTTGAGCCAAATCCGCAGCCCTGTTTCGCGGCAGCGATTGCAAAGTGCGATGGAATATCGGCGCAATATGATGACGCTGGCGACGCGTCATCAAGGTGCCATGCGTGCCAGTATGCAGCAGACCATCAACGACATCAATGAGTGGATCGGACACATGTATGATCTGGCGCAGCATATTGATGCGTTTGACAACAATGATCTGGTGGAGCGCGACCGCAAGATGGTTCCGCAGCAAATCACAAATACCCAAAAGCGGATTTCACTTGAAAATGATCCGAATGTGAAGCGTGACCTCGAAGAACAACTCAAAACGTTGATGCAGCAGCGCGATAATCTGGATGCGACCGTCAACAGCGTGAAGCGTGCGGAAATCCAACTGGAAAGTACACTGTCGTCATTGGGTACGATCTACGCGCAGATGTCACTTTTGGGTACGAAGGAAGTTGACAGTTCTAAGGCGCAGCGCTTGCGTTTGGAGATTAAAGACGAGGTTTCCAGCTTGCAGGATACGATTACTGCCTTGGATGATGTGCAAGCCCAACGGTTGCAGTTGCAGTAATGCGGATCGGCATCATTGGCGCAGGAGCGGCAGGACTCACTGCCTGTTGGCTCCTCAGTGAAAACCACGATGTCACGCTTTTCGAAAAACAAGACCGGCTCGGTGGTCATGCCCAGACGGTCGAAGTCGAGCAGGATGGGCAGATCATCCCGATTGAGGCTGGATTTGAATTTGTGATGGACAGCATGTTCCCAACGTTTATCAAATTGTTGGGACTGCTGGAAGTTGATCTTCACCGTTACCCCATTAGCGCCACTCTCTACAGCCGCGATCAGCGCACACTCACGATGATGCCGCCTTTTAACAGCGGTGGTATCGTGTGGTCGGCGCTCAAGCCCTACCAAATATGCAACCTGATTCAATTACAACTGGCATTGACGTTCGCACGGCGCTTGATGGATGACCGCGACACGAGCATCACCATTGAAAAATATATTGAAAGGCTGCCCGTTTTACAGTCTTTCAAAACTCACTTTCTCTATCCGTTTTTGCAAGCGCAGTGGTGCGTGGAACTGGATGAGTTTAAGCAGTTTGCAGCTTATAATGCCTTAAAATACTCCGCCATGAACATCAACGGATTGCAGACACCCACCGGAGTCGAAATTGTCGGCGGAACACAGGTCTATATCCGTGCTTTGGCACAGGCTTCACCGCGTGCGGTCATCAAAACCTCTGCCGATATTAGCGCCATCACCCATTCTGGAAATCAATATTCGGTACGCGAAGCCAATGGTCAGGTTTCCGATTTTGACCATCTGATTGTTGCCACCAGCCCGTGGGATGCGCTGCGTCTTCTGAACGATGTCGATGGCATGGAAAGGCGGCGGCAAGAGTTGAGTCGTTTTGGTTCATTTAAGACCGTCATTGCTGTTCACAGTGATCGCCGTTGGATGCCTGCTGAGAAAAAATATTGGGCGGTGAGCAATATGCGTTATGACGAGGCTTATTGTCATAACACGGTTTGGAAAAAGTGGAAAAGTCCGCGTCCGATTTTCCGCAGTTGGGTGACGTTCGAGAAACAAATACCCGATTCACTGCACGCACTGGTGGATTACCAACATGTGAAAATTAACCTTGATTACTATCAGGCACAACAGAATCTCATCACGCAGCAGGGCGATCAACACCTGTGGTTAGCCGGTCTTTATATGCATGATATTGACTCGCATGAGAGTGCCGTGATGTCAGCGGTGAATATTGCGCGGCAGCTTGATCCTGAGTCGGTCAATCTAGGTAAATTGAGCGTAGGGTGATCTCAAGCGTGGGTAAATATAAAAAGCCGCACCTTTATTATCGAAGGTGCGGCTTTTTTGTTGGGATATGACGCGGGGTTTAGGCGTTCGACTTGCGGGCGAGTGTGATGGTAATGGCGCTGCTATCGACCTTGACGCTGTCAACTGAGAAGCGGCGTTCGCGTTGGTCAAATTTGCCAATCGAGCTGGTCACACGTTCCTTGAGCTTATCCATTTGATCCTGTGTAGCGCCCTTAGCGTCGATGGTTAGGCTGTCGAGCGTCCATGTGATTTTGCCATCCGCCGCAGCGGGTGTGACAATAGCGACAATCTTCTTGCCTACGCCATCATTCTTTTCGCCGTTGGTGGTGAAGGATACTGTAATCTGGTTGTTGCCAAGGACAATGCTCAGGTCTTTAAGACGATCACCCTTGCGATTAGCCAGACGGGTGTTGATCTGTTCCTGCGTAATCGTGATGGTGCGAGTGGTCGGACGCGCATTATGACTGGTTGTGGGAGCCGTGGGTGTCGGCGTGTTGTCTTGAGCGAAGGTCGGTGCGACCAACAGGGCGGCGGACACGACCACAACCAGAGCGATAACGAGGTTACGAATGCTTTTCATGATAGAAATTCCTTCTGCTTATTTGCGTGCTTGACTTATGAATTCATCGTAGAACGCATTTGTAACCGAAGTGTTATCCATCATGAATAATTCGTAAAATTTATGCAACGTCCAACACAAACGACAATTCTAATCGGTTGAAATCGGATCGATTTTGCGTACGGCATAGCGAATTTTGCCGTCAGGCGTTTCGACCTCCACAATATCACCTACACCTTTGCCCAATAAGGCTTGACCAATGGGCGAGTCCTCGGAGGCATCTTTTACGTTGGGATTTGCCTTGGTGCGTGTGGTAACTTCGGCGCTGGAAATGACATCGACCTGAAATTCACTTTCATTTTCAAAATCCCAGAGCGTGACTCGTTCACCCGTATTAATTTTATCGGGATCGGGATCTTCATAAATTTGAGCGCGTTCGAGGATATACTTCAGATGACCTATTTTCTCGTCGATGCGTTCCTTGCGCGTGCGCGTTTCATAGTTGGCTGCGACATCGGCATCATCGTCATCGCCACCTAGCGACTCATTTCTCGAATCGGTCAACAGATCGCGCTCCTCTTTGTCGCGTGTTTCCAGATCAGCCAACTGCTGCTTTATATTGGCGTAACCTCCCGGTGTCAGGATGAATTTTTCTTTTTCAGCGGCCATGTGCATATCCTCCCCATGTCGTTATGGTGATTGTCAAACGTAATATACCTGAAAAATGTGAGATGTGGACTCCTTTTGCGAGGCGGAAGTATGAAGGGATGTTTAAGCCAATTTGGGTTGTGGGGTGAATGTGAGGTGGTGTACATTGAGTTTGGCCTCAACGACCCCACCCCAAACCCCTCCCCGTAGTAACAATGAGGGGCTTTAAAGACTTTCAGAGATCACCATAAGTGTTCGAATTTACGTGAATGCTATTTCACCGTTTGGTGTGGTGCTACCGAGGGTAGAACGTCAAACTTTTATAAGAAATCCGTTCGACTCGTTGACCCTGAGCGCATACCCTCATACAATAAGGGTAGCGGCAACAGATACCGCATTATTTATCATGTCAATTATCAGGGTAAGCCTCTCTTACTCTGCACATGAAATCCATGTTCGTTGAGGAAAACAATGGCGCAGAAAGATTATTACAAAATACTCGGTGTCAATAAAAATGCCACCGAAAAAGAAATCAAACAGGCTTTTCGTAAACAAGCCAAGCTGTGGCATCCCGATGCCAATCAGGATAACCCGAATGCTGAGGCGAAATTCAAAGAAGTGAACGAGGCTTACGAAGTTTTGAGCGATGCGACGAAACGCTCGACTTATGACCAGTTCGGCTCGGTGAATCCGCAAGATTTCGGGTTCGGTGGGGCGGGTGCTCCGGGTGGTGGACGTTATTCGTACACGACCAGCACAGATGATATGGGCGGCTCGCCATTCGCTGATATTTTGGAGCAATTCCTCGGCGGACGTGGTGGTGGACGTACTACCCGTGGGCGCAGTACGACTTCGCAAGATCCATTTGGTTTTGGGGGCACGATGGGTCGTACTAATGGGCAAG
>JACDGI010000012.1 GCA_013821665.1 Anaerolineae bacterium | reverse complement strand
GTATTATCGTAGCCCGCCCAATAGGAGTGAGCCTTCTAAACGTAATCCTCCGTCAATCCATAGGAAATGTTCTGCCCATTGTTGCTGACGAGGATTAAAAAGCGATACTGAGGAACCGCTTTGTGGATCAGACGCTGTCGTCGCGATTGACTTGCTCAGGTTACAACTCGGACATGATAAACATAAATTGGCAGGATCATCACCTGCATCAGGATCGATATGCTCGACGTGCATCGCTTGCCCAATGATACTTTGGCAAGTCTGGCAATATTCACAGCAGTATTTAGCTCGCTCGTGGACGAGGCGAACAGTTGCTGCCCAAGATAATTTACTCATCCTGCGCAGTCATATCTTTAGGGGTTACTTTATAGCCTCGCTCGGTAAGCAAGGTTGCTGCTTTAGCTTTCCGCAGCATGACTCGCTGTCCTTGCTCTACAAGCTTTTCCAGTTCAGAAAACTCAGCTTTCGAAAGGCTGCCTTTACTATTTCCATCCATCAGGATTTGCATTCGATTTTGTTGGTCGCGTGGCATCTGTTCGCGGGCAATCGTCCATAACGCATCAATTGAGAGGTTTACAAGCGCATTGAGTTCGGTCTGCTCATCTGTTGGTAATGACGGCAGTGGTTCCGAGAAAGCGGCTTCTAGCTGTTGTACTAATACACGTTCCATTGGCTGATCGGTTTGGGATGCCTGTTTACGGGCGCGATCAATCAAATCATCTGTCAGTTCGAGTATTACAGTTTGAGTCATACTGATCTTCCTCTTCTTGACTTCTCTTAACTATAGCCTATTTTATAGTCCTTTCGAATCTTGTTGATAACCATCACTTTATTCATGAGCGTTTGTTTAAACCGCATAACAAATTATTCAGATTTCCGGTCATCAGATCCGCATTGTCCACTTTTCCTATTCGGAACTAGTCTAGCATCCTACTCATAACGTTCCATTTTCGTTTATCTTAGCAAGACGGATTGAGTAAGGAGTTTTGAAGTGTCGAATAGTAACAGTCAATGGAACAACAATTGCATAAATCCATCCCAACGGGATAATCCAAATCGGGATGTTGATCAAATGATTTCGCAGGGCGACGCGATTTACGATTATGAACGTGCGCCCGCCGCTTGGAATGGCTTTGATGAGCAGCCTACGATTTACCAATATGGTGATTCAGCCGCGTGGCAAAATAACCCAGTTGATGAGGCGGAAAAACGCGCTTCGTAACCAGTCGTTATTGAAAACATAACGGATAATCAATTGGCCGGATGCTATCTGAAAAGGTGGTATCCGGTTTTTATTTCACCGGATGCACATACACCGTTTCGCCGTTGATTTGCAGTGTAACGGTATGCGCTGTGGGGTTAGGAAGGAGCTTTGTAGACATTTTTGGATACTCATCATCTTTTGGAAAGTACCATTTCTCAAATTTACTTTCACACCATGTTCCGTCGGAATCACATTCAAAAAATGTAAATAGTGCTTTGTGATCGCGTCCAATCCCTTCTTTCCATATCGAATCAATATAGTATGTGTGATCGTCTAACTTTATGCTCTGAAAATGATCGAAATCAGATAGCGCGAGGGCGAAAGTTTGCAGACACATTAATCCATTGGCATATATCAATAGACCCATCGCGCACAATAGAGCTAAGCCATTTAAGATGGATTTGGTTCGAGATCGAATTTTTCTGTCGAAACTGCGCCCAATGAAATAAAAGATTGCAATTACTGATAGTGGCAAAATACAAAGCGCAAGACTCGGTATCCACAATCTCGAGTCGGACAAAAATCGATAATTGATAAATTGACCAAGCGCAGGAAAGATAAAAGCCCATTCTAAAGATTTAGCCGCATCTAACAATAAGACTGCCAACGCCAAGGGCCATAGTTCAATCAAGTAACCTGCGAATAGTTTGAAGAATCGCAAATGATTTGTTCCCTGATATTCGACACCTAGAAGATACACCCTAAATAATTAAAAACCTCTGTAAGGATGTCGAATCAAAAGAGGCACATCCTTATGATATGCCTCTCTGTGTCCTTTGTGTCTTTGAGCCTTTGTGATAAAAGCTTTTGTCTTTCCGCCTTACACCACAATCGCGCTTTCATCCCGCACTGCACCTAAGTAAGCCCGTTCCTTATCGACAATCTCCGGTTCGAGTTTGACGATCAGCGGCGAGGGTTCGCGTAGCGCTTGCCCCGGCTTCAGATCACTCTTCGTCCATGTGCCAATCGCCTTGCTGCCATCATAAACCAAGCCCTTGTGTGGACGTGTTGCCTCTTGATACTCAACAATCTTCTGCTCACCGAACAACTGCCCATCATAGCCAAGGAACTCATACACCTTTTGTGAGGTGAACGGCAGGAAAGGTGACAGCACCGTCTTGAGGTTGTCGATCACGCGCAGCACGGTATAAACCGCCAGTGCCGCGTCATCGGGATTTTCCTTGATGGTCTTCCACGGCGCACGTTTATCCAGATAGGCGTTGCTCTCACGTACCAGCGTCATCGTTTGAGTCAGCGCTTCCTTGAGTTTGACCGCCTCGATCAAGTTGCCGATATTCTCGAAAGCGGCTTCCGACTTTTCGAGGATGGCTTTGTCATCCGCTGTCAACTTGGCGAGGTCGATGTTCGGCACTTTGCCTTCATAGCGTTTGTAGGCGAAGCTCAACATGCGGTTGGCGAGGTTGCCCCATGCCGCCAGCAGTTCGCCGTTGACGCGGTTTAAGAAGCCATCCCAATTGAAGTCGCTGTCGGCACTTTCAGGGAAGGTCGCAGCCGTGTAATAGCGAATCGCATCCGGTTGATAACGCTCCAAAATATCAGGCAGCCAGATTGCCCAGTTGCGGCTTTTGGAGAACTTGTCACCTTCGATGTTCATGAACTCGTTGGCAGGTACATCGTAAGGCAGTTGCAGATGCGCGTCGTAATGCTTACCGATACTGTCCTCGTCGCCATTGTAGATACCATCCACACCGAGTAATTCCGATTGCCAGATGATGGTGTGGAAAGGGATGTTATCCTTGCCGATGAAGTTGTAAATCTCGGCTTCGGGGTTGTACCACCAATCTTTCCACGCGTCCGGTTGACCGATATTCTTGGCCCACTCGACACTGGCGGAGAAGTAACCGATGACCGCGTCGAACCACACATACAGTTTCTTGGTTTCCCAACCGTCCAGCGGCACCGCCACGCCCCAATCAATATCACGGGTGATCGGGCGACCATGCAGCCCGTCCATGATAAAGTTGCGGCTGAAGCGCACCACATTTGCCCGCCAATGGGACTCGTGCTTATTCAAATACTCGATCAGTTCCGGCTCGAAGCGCTCCAGATCGAGGAAGAAATGTTCGCTCTCGCGCACAATCAGCTTGTCTGACGGATTGCCTTTGTTGCGCGGATTGATGAGTTTGGTTGCATCCAGCAGATTGCCGCAGTTGTCGCATTGGTCGCCACGCGCGTTCGGATAGTGGCAGATATAACACTCACCTTCCACATAACGATCCGGCAGGAAACGTTTTTCAAGTTCGCTGTACATCAATTCTTGCGTCTCTTTGTACAGGCATCCATTTTGCAGCAGCTTCAGGAAGAAAGCCTGCGTAATTTCGTGATGGTTTTCGGTGTCAGTGTGCGTGAACAAATCGTAGCTAATGCCGACCTTTTGCTGCGTCAGCAAAAAGCGTTCGTGATAATGTTCAAACACTTCCCGCGCCGGAATGCCACGTTTATCAGCCTCGACTGAAATGGGTGTGCCGTGGCTGTCCGAGCCGGAGACCATCAACACACGGTTGCCCTTCAAGCGGTGATAGCGGGCAAAGATGTCTGCCGGTAAATAGGCACCTGCCAGATGCCCGACGTGCAAATCGCCGTTGGCATACGGCCATGCGACGGATACGTGAATGGTTTTGGGTTGGCTCATAGTGGTCGATAATCCTTCGTTGTTAGTCAGCTCTCAAGGCGTGTTGTGAATGTGTAAATTGAATAGGAGTTGTTCAGCCAATCGTCAAAAGCGGCTTATTCGATATGCTGGGCATTATTATAACCCGACTTGCCCACCGATTTGACGGGGCGCTTGAAGTAAAACATTTCCGGGTCGCCCTCATCAAGGTTATGGACTGTACCGCTGATGACATAGCCCAACTTTTCCAGTAAGCGCTGCATTCGTAGGTTGGAGAGGTTGGTCGAGACGAACAACTTCTCCTCGCACTGGGCTTCAATATGCTGCATCAAGGTAGCGGCCAGTCCCCGCTGGCGATAGTCACTGTGGACGTACACCAGATCAATGAACGGCCAGCCGAAGAAATTGCGATCCATGATGATGTAGGCCACCACCTGACCATCAATCTCGGCGACGGTGCAGTGTCCATGCTCAATTTCTTGAAGGATAAATGCCCGCCGCTTGGCATCTTCTTGCACTACATGGTCGAATGTCAGAATCGCTTCTGCATCGCGGCCTTGGGCTGTTCGAATAATGTGCTGTTCAATAGTGTCGATCATCTTCATACTCAATTCTTCTTGGCTGGTAGCTGTACTGGTTTGCCCTCGGCAAACCCCTCCAACAAAAAACCGCCTGCCTTATTCAGGACAGACGGTTTCGATTTGCCAGTGTCGGGTTATTCACCACGCACAAAGCCATCGCCTGCGTCTATCCTGACGGTGGCTCTGCATCATGCCCATTAGTGAACGACTGTTGTTATTCATAAGTAAAAGTATAGTCGAACGAGGGGAGCAGAGTCAAGCGCTCCATGCCTTCGTCAATTTGTCTCCCATTTTGTTCGTTATGTTCGGCGCTCATCTGCAAACTGCATTACAGTATTGATATGCGCGTCGCACACTTGCTTAAGGCGCGATAAACTCCTTATTCCTTTATATCAACTGATTATTTTCATTTCATCCCGCTAGGCGAAGTTTTTATGCCTCGTGTAGAAGACTATATGCAGAAGGACTTTAGCCGGATCGCGGAAACGGCTCCCATTTTGGATGCCTTGCGGCTGATGGGCGAAAATCAATTTAGCTATTTAGTGGTGGTGCGTGGCGGCATTCAGGTGATCGGCATCATTACGCGCACTGACATTATTAATCTGCGGGGCAATATTGTCCTCAAAGAAGGTCTCGTGCGAGACATTATCGGCGACCAAACCATGATCGCCGTTGGTCCCCAAGACTACATGCTGGATGCACGCAGCAAGTTTGAACGCAATTCCACTATCGACCAACTGATCGTACTGGAATTGGTCAAACCCGTTGGCGTGCTGACCAAAGATGATGTCATCCGTTGGATGTACGAAGAAGAATTTACGAACTCGGTGTCTGGTTAGGTTGGCGTAAACTGCGCCGCCGCACTTCAGCCACATCCAACGGCGAAATCAAATCTTGGTTCATAAATAAATTCAAATCAGTTTGTTTGATGCGTCCGGTGCAGAGCAAATCCGCCAGCGCGGTCAACATGGCATCCTTGGGAATAACAGCGCTAACCGGTACGGGCGGCTCAACATCCAGATAATCGTGCAGCGCCCGCGCCAGTTCATTCCATTGACGGCTGCGCGACTCAGTGAAATCTAAGGCTTGGTGCGTCAGCAAACGCGGATGGACCGGTGTTTTCTGGTACGTCAGCGGGATAACGATCTTATTTTTCCCAAGGGCATATGACCATTCATAGGTGACATATTGCGAGGCGACCGCTTCGGGTGTCACCACCACCACCATGATACGCGCGTTCTCGATTTCGGCATCAATTTTTTGCCGCCAATCCTCATGGCCGACTGGAATCTGGTCATCCCACCAAACCGTAAATTTTTCTTTTTCGATACGCTTAACCAGATCATCTGCCACAAACGTATAGGCATTATGCTGGTAAGAAATAAAAACTTGGCTCATGAACAGTAATCCCTTATTTGAAAGTCACACCCAGTTCCAGTAAATCAGCCACCATGCGATCATAACGCGCTTCCAAATAAGTCGTCAGCGTATTCATGGCGTTACCCAGATGGACTTCTAACTGGTGACGGTTCGAAACACATGGGAATGTAACGGATGCACCGACGTTTCCACTGGCTGTGTCCCGTTGGATGGTGACGGTTGCATCCAAAAAGGGTAGGTTGAGCAGATAGGCAAAGGCGGCTCTTACGGAACGATCATCGCCCTCAATGCCAGCGAATAGGCGGACGGTAATTTTGACGTTCGGCCCGGTGACTTGAAGCGTATTGGTGAAGCGCCCCGTTCCGTACAACACGTCTTTAAATTGGATCACCGTATGACTGGCATCCCACGCGCTGATCATACCTTGGCTTTCCCACTGGTTGAGGACTTCCATAACACGGTCTATGCAAATCGAAGCCATAATAATTTTATCCAGTTGGATGCGACCAGAAACATCTTATCAATTTGATAATTTGTTTTTAGTATGTATTTGGTTTATTTGATTATAGACTACTTTTATTTTTTGGGGGAGGGCAGTGGAGCATTACACCAAAAAAGGGCTGTGCGAGAGGTTGAAAGGTACTCTTCTATTCTTTCGCGGACACTGTTTAAGAGGTTTTCCGGTACGTCGACATAGGCCTCTTCGAGGGATTTATAATACCCTTGTTTGACCATCTCTGCGGCCAGTTCACGATCATAAAATTGGGGAAGTGCCGCATCGAGCCAAGCCGATTTGTTCTTTGTTTGTGGTAAAGACTGAGTAGTAGCAGCAGCTTTATCAGCGGATGGAGTGCTATTCATTGCCTTTCGAGGTGAGTTTAAATCAGGCAGTTGGGATGTCTGTATTTTTTTGCGAAATGGCATGACTTTTCTCGTGAATCGCCTGTATTTGACCTAGAAAACATTATCTAGTTACTTTAGCATATATCAAAAGTAAAGGCAATTAAAACATTATCACTTTTATTACATTCTCACTAAAGTCCTATGCTCACTAACCAGAATTTAACCTTACCCACGCTTGTTTGATAATCCCCACATAAGTTTCGAACACCACCGACTCACCTCACATGTGCCAGCGCCGCCACCTGCGTCTCAAGCTCACGCGCCAATGTCAGCTACGGCCTACGATAGCACCGACGATATTATCGAACTCCTACTTAAAAATTATATTAGTATTATATCTATATGGAAACACATTAGTGTTTTTGTAAAACTCTCCCTTGTTCGATATGATTTTGCGCCGTATACGAGACCTATGTTCAGGCTCGTGAAGCGGTCTTTTAGCTGCTAGTTAGCGGAGCAAGCCACTTACAGATTGTGTTCGTCCTCGGTGTCGTAGAAGGGATCATTAAGCGCCACATATATTACTGCCTATCAAATTCCATACTCTGAACCAAGGTTTCTCGTCGAACAGCCGACTTGAACCCTATTTAAGCACAACCCACGTCGTGCTATCAGTTTTTCGTCACAACTATATTCTCATGCGAATGAGATCCACTGCCTTGTTAAAGGGAAGAGAAATGGAATTGCTTCATCTGGTGGCAACACCACGTTCCGATGGTTCAAATACACTCCGCATTTCGAATGCTGTAATCGACTGTCTCAAAGAAAAATATCCGGATTTGAAAGTAACTACGATTGATTTATTTCATGCTGATGTGCCCGCAATGGCAGGTAATAAAATCGACACGAAATATATGATCATGCAGGGTGGCGAATTAAAACCCTCGATGATCTCCACGTGGTCGGATATTGAAAGCTATATCCTCGGCTTTATGCGGGCTGATATGTATCTCATCAGCGCTCCAATGTGGAATTTGAGTATTCCCTACGCGCTGAAATACTATATCGATACCATTGTGCAGCCCGGTTATCTGTTTAAGTATTTACCGGATGGGACACCGGTCGGCTTGGCAAGTGGCAAAATGATCGTTGTCAAAACTTCGGGTGGCAATTACGCCGAACCGCCGCTGAAGTTTATCGATTTTCATGAACCCTATTTGAGAGGGATATTCGGCTTTTGCGGGATCACCGATATTCAGTTCATTAGCGCTTACTTGATGGATATTACCCCCGAACTGCGCGAGATAAATATCAACAACGCGATCGAACAGCAGATTCCCTCAGTCGTAGCGAACATATAGCCGTCACATCGGGGTTGTCAGAGGGCATCCTGTTAGGGATGCTCTTTCACACTTTCTGTGTCGCCCACGCCTGTTTGACGATGGCGGCATATGTTTCGAAGACCACTGACTCGCCGCCATGCCCACCGTCGCGGATGACATGCGCCAGCACCGCCACTTGCATCTCAAGTTCACGCGCCAGTGTCAGATACGGACTCAGGTAGCGCCCGACCACATGTCCACCCGCTCTTGACCAGAACGTCGCTTCCGCCGGAGTCTCCAACCGCGTATTACTGACGCACACGTACACCCCGCGTTTAAACAGTCTTCCCCCCTCTCTACGAAGTGGGGAGGGGGTTAGGGGGAGGGGATTGCTAATCAATGCCTCGCGACTCGCCGTATCAAATGCCGGAACTTGCTGCACATAACCGCCCGCTTTATCGCTGAAATACGTGCTGTGATGCCCGCGTGTACCGTCAATATAATCATCGGCCACCACCCAATCACCAACTTCCAGCAGCGGCGACAGTGACCCTACCGATTCGCATAGCCAGAGATGCGTCGTCCCCAAATCTTTGAGCGCTTGGATCGTCGCCCTTGGATCAGCATTCGTCGGGCTGCATATGAGCGCGGTTTCATCCACAAACTTCAGGGTATTAATCGGTGCGGACGTTCCATAGGCCGTATTATAAGTTTCCCCGGCTTGTGAGGTGTCCGTCAGGATGGCGAGTTGTGTCATATTTATTCAGCCGCCCAATTGCCATGAAACCACGGATGCACTTCCGGCACAAACACGCCGTTGACGACTGCCGGATCTTGCTCGACTATTTCCCACGCGGCATCAATATCTTCAGCATAAATCAGGTTTAATCCACCGGAGTCGTCCAGATACGGGCCACCCGCAATCAGAATCCCTTGTTGGTGCAGATAACGCAGGTAATCCCAATGCCCACCCAAAGGTTGTTCTTCCAGCGGTTTGCCCATCAGCCAACCTTGCCCCACTTCGTAGATCACCGCATATGTTCTCAAATCATGTTTCCTTTACGACGGCTGGAACGAACGCAGCACCCGCGTCGTACCAGAGAGTGCATATTCACCCTGATTAGCGGGGATCAGCACCGTTTGTCCCAGCTTGAAATCGACGCTTGTGTTCCCCGTGCTGACCGTGCCACTGCCATCCACGCACGTCAAAATATGGAACTGTTCGCCGTTCGTATCCAGTGTGATGCGGGTGCCGTTGCGCGGATTCAACTGGTGTAACAACGTCACAAAATAAGGACACTGCACCACATCCACCACCGGCAGTGTATTGCCAGCCGTATGTGTAATCGGCGGGATGACATCCAAATTCGCCACCTTCACACCCTTGTCGATGTGCAGTTCGCGCGGCTTGCCATTCAGATCCATCCGTCCCCAATCGTACAGCCGGTAAGTCACATCCGACGACTGTTGAATCTCATAGATCACAATCCCCGGCCCCAGCGCATGGATGCCACCTGCATTGTTCAACAGCACATCACCGACTTCCACTTCGGCATACACCAGCAAATCTTCCAGCTTATTATCACGGATGGCCTGTGCCATCGCCTCGCGCGTTGTTCCGGGCTTCACCGCTTTGACCAGTTTAGCACCCGGTTCGGAGTACAACACATACCATGCCTCGGTCTTGCCGCGCGGATCGCCTTCCAGTTCCTTAGCCTGTTCGTCATTCGGATGCACCTGCACCGACAGCCAATCCGACGGATCGAGGATTTTCGCCAGCAGTGGGAAGCCCTCGGCGGGATTATTCTTTTTGCCCACCAGATCGTGACCGTATTCCTTCAGCAGATCGCCTAGCTTACGACCCGCCAATGCACCGTTGGCGACCGTCGCCGTGTCGTGCATCTCCCATGATTCGCCATAGGGTTCGTTGGTGGGCAGTTGCTTGCCCATAATCGTTTCGAGTTTGCGCCCGCCCCACACTTTGACGTGCAGCGCCGGATTGAGGAGGAAAGGGTATAGGGACATAGATTTTATCCTTAGGTTAAATCAGGGCGTATTTTAACACTTAAATAACGGATTTATGGGGTTACAATTGGTTAATATAAATTTAGAGTAATTCGCAGATATTTCTTAGTTGAATAGAAATGGCTATTTGTTATGACGGTTCCAGATTATCAAACTTTAATGCTGCCAGTTTTGCAAGTCGCACAGGACGGTATCGAACACACAATATCAGATGTTGTTCAAATCTTAGCGGATACTTTTCAACTCAGTGTAGAAGATCGAAGTGAGCTACTTCCTAGCGGACGGCAATTTAGATTTGATAATCGTGTTCATTGGGCACGTTCTTATCTAAAGCAAGCAGGGTTATTACAGAATACAGGACGTGGAAAATTCCGTATTACCGAGCGAGGAGTTGGAGCGTTAGAAAATAATCCGGGTTATATCAATCAGGTCTTTTTGCAACAATTTCCAGAGTTTTTGGAATTCAAAAATCGTACAGGTAAATCAGACACCGCAGTTGAGGAAATCGAGCCAGAAGCAACACAGACTCCCGAAGAAATTCTAGAAGCAAGCTATCAAAGTTTACGCAACAAGCTAGCCCAAGAGATACTTGAACGTATTATGTCGTGTTCGCCGCGTTTCTTTGAACGGCTTGTTGTCGATTTGCTTGTTCGAATGGGTTATGGTGGCTCAAGAAAAGATGCAGGACGCGCAATCGGTCAAAGCGGTGATGGCGGAGTCGATGGCATTATCAACGAAGATCGTCTAGGACTAGATGTGGTCTATATTCAGGCAAAACGATGGGAAGGTACCGTTGGCCGCCCTGTTGTTCAAGCCTTTGCAGGTAGTTTGGAAGGTTTTCGCGCCAAAAAAGGTGTCATGATTACAACATCATCCTTTTCAAAGGATGCAATCGACTATGTTGGGCGTATTGAAAAGAAAATAGTTCTGATTGATGGTGAACAACTGGCTCAATATATGATTGATTATGGTGTGGGCGTGGCTGAAATGGTCACGTACACAGTCAAAAGAATAGACCTCGATTACTTTGACGAGGAATGAAGCACCTTTAGTGTGCTTGTCTGCTGATTAGCTGGGCGGCTTGAGCCCCCAGCGAGGCCAACCACAACATTTTCACTTTCAGACAAACCGTTTAGCCTTCGGCGACAAAACCATCCGTAAATTTTTACCAATAATACGCATCCATAATATCACGTTCTACTCCCACACAGCGTAACCATCTCTACTGAAAATCCTTGGCACTCTCTTCTTACCTTGGCTTCTTGGCGATTTGCTTTTATCTGTCAACTACCGACTAAAGACTACCGACTATCGACCTTGCAACCCCCTGATAGGACACTTTTAGGCAAACTCCCTATCCTTTCAATTGTCACTTCCGATTTGTGAGAGAAGGAACAATCTGATGGGTTACGCCGATATTCACATGCACACTACAGCCAGCGATGGCTTTGCCACAGTCAAAGAAGTCCTGAATCACATCACCCGCATGGGCACGCTCAACGTGATCGCCATCACCGATCATGACGTGATGGACTCCAGCCTGTGGGCTTACGAACACCGTAATGATTATCCCTTCGACATCATTCCCGGTGTCGAGGTTAGCAGCGCCGAAGGCCACGTCTTGGCCTTGTGGGTCACACATCCTATCGCCAGAAATTTATCCCTGCAAGATACCGTCACCGCCATTCATAGTCAGGGTGGCATGGCGATTTTGGCACATCCGTTTGAGGTCGTGGTCTGTGCCGATGCTTGCTACCGCTACCTCCGCAATCCAGAGATCGTCCGCGAAGCGGGAATTGATGCTATTGAAGTTCATAACGCCGGAGCCGTCACCCCCGGTAATAACATGCTGGCACGGCGCATGGCCGCCAAACTGCGTATGCCCATTGTCGGCAACAGCGACGGTCACTCATTGGCTGCCATCGGACGCGGCACCACCCGCTTTGTCGGACATACCGCTGAGGATTTCCGCAGCGCCGTCACCCGCCGCGCAACTTTGGTTCAAGGTCGCATGTGGCCGGTTGAGGATTATGTCGCCCTGTTCCCTAACCTGATCCGCGGCAAAATCAACAGCCTGAAAGATGTTGCTGGTCGCCTCGTTCCGCCAACAACCTCTCGTAATATCACCACCCGCTAACCAAATCTTCGTAGGGGAGGATACATTAATCCTCCCTTATTCGGCTAACTTCATTTTGCACGAAAATGTATTGGGATTTTGTCTTGTTTTCCCTCCATCGCTTGCGGGGGAGGGTTAGGGTGGGGGTTCCATATTTTTGCATCGACTTGGCACAAAACACCCTCTAACATAACCTTAACTGCCAACTGCCAACTGCCAACTGCCAAAGCGTGTTACACTCCGCCCCATTGAACCACATCTCACCATGAGGACAACAACATGCCACATATTATCGCGATGGGCGGCGGTGGCTTCTCGATGGAGCCGGATAACCTCGCTCTGGATCGCTATGTCATCGCCCAAACCGAACAGACTTATCCCAAGGTCTGCTTTCTGTCACAGGCCAGCGGCGAGAGTCAGGATTACATCATCCGTTTTTACAAAGCCTTCAACGAACTCAATTGTCAGGCCAGTCACCTGTCGCTTTTTCAACCCCACACTGCCGATCTTGAAACCTTCTTGCTGTCCCAGAATGTCATCTATGTGGGCGGCGGCAACACCAAGAGTATGCTGGCCCTCTGGCGCGAATGGAATTTACCCGCCATCCTGCGTCAAGCCTATGAGCAGGGGATTGTCTTGGCTGGCATCAGCGCCGGATCGATTTGCTGGTTCGAGCAGGGTCTCACCGACTCGATCCCCGGCAAACTTACCGCGCTCCCATGCCTCGGTATGCTGGCTGGAAGTTGTACACCCCATTACGATGGTGAAGCCCAACGCCGTCCGTCGTTTCAAAAGTTAGTTGCCAGCGGGGAGATCATGTCCGGTTACGCCTTTGATGATGGCGCGGCGGGCCACTTTGTCGATGGCAAACTGGAAGCCTGTGTCAGTTCGCGTCCCAACGCCAAAGGTTATCACGTCGATTTGCAAGACTCGCAAGCCGTCGAAACTGTCCTTGATACCCGCTATTTAGGTTAGAAAACTCGAACCAAATGCACTTGACTTCGATAGCCTTTTTGTTCTAAAATGATTTAGAGGCATGACTTATTGTAGGGGCAGGATTTATCCTGACCGCTGGGTTGATTACCAAACAAATATCGTTATCCATCCTATGACGGTGTCTTTGTTCGTAGGGGCGCAAGCCTTGCGCCCTTCTTATCAATCGAACGCCACAAAAACCACTGTCGCATTTGCAGCTTTTGCAGCATTTGGGCGAAAGCTCTCATCTAATCCTTCCAACAACGAGATTCTCGACAGCGGCGGCAGACCATCAACTTTTCGCCGCTAACATCAGGTGTCGCTCCGATAATGACAACATTAGCAATCAACAAAGGAATGCCTTCGGAGACGTAAAATGCTTGCTGCTTGTGCCGCCTGTGCTGCATATTGTGCATTTTCTCCCGTGTGGAAAATGCATAACGCGCAAATTCTGCACTGTTATGGCAGTGATGCCGCCGCCACTGCCGCCACAAAATAGTGAGCGTTGGTCGCATTCTGAATTGGCTTGTAGCTTGCTTCTAGTGATCTTTCGAAAGTAATGAGCCAAAACGCTCCATGAATTGAATTGACTCCCTCCCTCGTTTACGGGGGAGGGCTGGGGTGGGGGTTAATCTTGCGACTTTCGAGAACCTACTTTGTAACGGCTTGCCCCGTTGTACACTTAAGGGATGAATACCACATCCCAACCCAACCCATTTCCGGTCGTTATTATCGGTGGAGGCTTGGCTGGCCTCACAGCCGCTGCCCATCTCGCCGCCCGTGGCATCCCGCCGCTTCTCTTGGATGCCGATGGCCTGTGGCCCGGTGGTCGCATCGCCGGTGGCGCACCCGACACCTTCATCGTTGACGGGAATTCGTGGTCATTCCCTTCCGAACATGGGATGCACGCCCTTTGGGGTGGCTATTACAATATGCGCGCCATGCTCGAACGCTTCACCACCGTTCAGCTTGAACCTTCTATTGGTGAGGAATGGATTAACCGTTGGAAGCGAGAAGTACGCGTGGTCGAAGCCGGACAATTGGTGCGTTTCGGTTGGGTTCCCGCGCCTTTCCATTACCTCAGCTTGCTCTACAGTCCGCGCTTCTGGTCAACTATTACGCCCTTGGATTTTCTCTCGCTGCCCGGTTTCTTGTTCAGCATTCTATGGACAGTTGGCTTCGATCCCATCAAAGAAGGCATCGCCCTTGATGGTCTGCCCATGCAGGAATTTTTTCGCGGATGGACTCCCAACCTCCGCGCGACTTTTACCGGCCTCGCGGTCAATTTGTTGGCTGCTCCCAAAGAGCATATCTCTCTCGCAGGGATTATCGCTGCTCTACGCTTTTATACCCTCCTGCGCCGTGACTCATGGCAGATGGAATATCTCCCTGATAACCCTAACACCGCCATCATCCAACCCTTAATCGAGGTTATCAAAAAAGGTGGCGGTCATGTTATTCATGGTGCTGACGCTCAGCGCCTCGAACGCGTAGGCGACGGTTGGCGCGTCATCTTCGCCGACCAATCCAAGTCTGGTTTACGTTCCGTCGAGGCTGAGCAGGTCATCCTCGCGATCAATGTCCCCGGCGCTCAACGCCTGTTGATGAACAGTCCGGCGCTCGCGGCTGATGCCGGTCAGATGCGTTTCCCCGGTGTCGTCCGTAACGCCAGTGTGCGTCTGTGGTTCAGTGATAGCCCCCGCGAGGGTGCCAATGCTGGTATGTTTACCGGTGATTTCCTGCCGGATAATTTCTTCTGGTTGCACCGGCTTTATCCCGATTTCCGCACCTTCCACGACGAAACTGGTGGCAGTGCTATCGAAGTTCATCTCTACGCCAACGATGATGTTCTTGAACAACCGGAAAACGTCCTACTCATCCGTTGTGTCGATGAGGTTCAACGCGCTTTCCCCGAACTACGCGGAAAATATATTTATGGCGCTGTTCGTCGGAACAGTCGCGTCCACACGGCTTTCCGCCCTCCGACACCCGACAGCCTCCACCTGCGTTCACCTTGGCTCAATATTTTCGCCTGTGGTGATTGGATCGGCTATGACTCACCCGCCCTGTGGATGGAACGCGCCGTCACCACCGGCATCGCTTCCGCCAACGCCGTGCTGGAGTCGCACCACCTCGAACCTTATCCTGTCCTTCAGCCACCACCACCCGAACCCCTCGCACGCGGTATGGGCTTCCTCGTCCGCCTCTTCCGCCGTACTATCGGACGTGTATTATTATGGATAGCAAGGAAGATAAGCGGAGTACGGAAATGAGTTGGGCACAGTTCGCGATTGAGAAACTCCAACGGGGCGAAACCGCTAAAATCCGTCCCCGTGGTCACTCCATGACCGGCAAAGTCAACGATGGCAATCTGGTCACGGTCGAACCCTGCAAGCCGGAAAATCTAGCTGTGGGTGATATTGTCTTGGTCAAAGTGAAGGGTAATGTCTACTTGCATTTGATTAAAGCCATCAATGACAAGCGTTTTCTCATCGGCAATAATCGCGGTGGCATTAATGGTTGGGTCGGTGCAAACGGAATTTATGGGCGAGCTACCCACATCGAACCGTAAATTATGGAGCATCGGTCAAGGCAAAAGGTTATAATGTAGAGAACTTATCAGAAGGTGATAAATATGTCACGAGTTCATATGGGACATGAACGAGGAGAAATTGCTCCCAATACTTGGGGCGATTTTGAATGGGCACGGTCACAGCATAAGGAACTTCTTGCTCAATATGGGACATGTGTTGCCTTGATTTATCAACACAAAGTTATTGGAACAAGCGCTACCTATGAAGAAGCACTTAAAAATGCCGAAGCAAATCTAGCACCGGAAATTAGCGATGCAACACCTATCCTCTATCTAATCAATCATCGTCACTGGTTATATCGTGTTCGTACTGCGACAGGCTAACGAATGACGCGTATTCAATTGCAAATTTATACTGATCCCGGTGGTGCTGAAATTTATATCAATTTGCGCCGTAAAGCGGGTGGTCATGAGAGGGTCACTGCTTTTGTTGATACAGATGCAGAAACATCGCTCTTTCCAACCCACTTCATGAATTTCTTGGATTATCGACTGGCTGAAAACAGTGAGATTATTATTGACCAAGCAGGGATTTCGGAACAAGTTTTGCCGCAACGAGTGCCTATGTTCAGTTTTTTCTAGAAGATTCTCTTGGAAACGTAACAACTGAGTTTGAACTGCCTGTTTGGTTTGCTCAAGCTGATGAAATGTTGGTTGGATTTGAAGGACTGCTTGACCGTGCTGTTTTGCACATTGATATGCCCCAGCGCGTCGCTTGGATTGAAATTGATGCCTGAATTAGGCGGGATTTAACCCTTTAATAATCGCTGCTGCCAATTCTTTTGCGAGATGCCCATCGGGATCTAAATCTGGATCGAAAATTGTAAACTGGATGCCAACTGCCAGTTTTGAACTGACCAGTGCCTCTAATAAATGGCTCAGTTCGTCGTAACTCAATCCATCTGGCATCGGCTAATCGACTGCTGGCATAATAGCGCTGTCCAATACATCCACATCGACGTGAATCCAAAAACCTTGCACATTATTTTGAGCGAGATGGTTAATCGCTTCTTCAACCGCCTGAGCGATGCCTAACTCGCGCAGATTTTGTAGGCCAATGCGCTTGATATGAGCATCTATAAAGGCTGGTTCCTCATAGTCGCTGTCCTCATCAATATCACGGTTGGCGAGGATAACTACATCTGTGGTACGGACTAATGGGCTTAAACCTTTGAGATCAGTCAATTTACTTGGCCCGACACCACACACCAGCGCTAAATCCATGCCCGCCGCGCCACCGGTTCCGGTACTCGTTGGTGTGAGGAAGTCACAATGCCCATCCATGAAAATCAATCCGTAACGTCCACGTTCGCGCAAAGCTAGAGTGCTGCCAAGTAAAATGCTGCAATCGCCACCGAGGACAATCGGAAAATTGCTTGCATCAAGGGCTTGCCCAATCGCTGTCGCTAATTTTATTGAGTAGTCAGGAAGGGTATTGATATTCCGAACGCCCGTAACCGAATCGCGTTCCGGTTGGTAAGCAGGCGCTTCAACCCGTACATTTTGCTCAACCTTCAAACCACTCATGATACCGGTTTGCTTGAGCGCATTGGGCATTCGGCGTACACCCGGCTGCTGATTAGGCTTCTGTGGTTTCAAGCCGAGGTTGCTAGGCGCTTCAATCAGGGCGAATTGATGCGAAGTCATGCTTAGTCCCAACTGAGTTGGTAATTCCCCTCAAAACGGTCGGTTTGTGCCATCACATCATACGCACCGGCTTGCTGAATAGCCACCTCAATCCGCCCGGTTTCGCTGGCTGTAAACTTCTTTTGCCAGACGACTCCGGCAGGGCCTTGCATCGTCAAGGTCAGACTGCCTCCAGTTGCCGTAACGACGTAATTAAGGCCGACGGTTTTTCCGGCTGCGACTTGGATGGTCGTACTTTTGACTGCTTGCTGTGTGGAAACGGTTGGAATTACCGTGCCGTTCGTACCGGTCGCATTTGGATTGACACCAAGCGGCAGGGCAGTCGGTGTTTGCAAGAGCGATAAGGTCGGTGCGACAACGCTCGATTGTGGAGCTTGTTGAACAGTTGGTTGTCCAATCGGTGTTCGTGTCGGTTGATCGGTGGGTTGGCTCAAAGCGGTCGGAGTTGGTTGCAGCGTAGGGGTAACTTCCACTGGTGTTTGCTGTAAATTACAGGCGGTCAACACGCACGATAACCCCAACAGTAACGTAACGATTTTCTGTTTTGAACTTAGTACTCGGTATTCAGCACTCAGTACTTTTGACATCTAGCATCCATTCGGTACGGCGATATTGGTAATCTGCCCCACATCGTACAAGTCGTAACGGACAATCACTTGCCCATCAACCGGTAAGGCACGGTCAAAAATAACCGCGTTTGTGACGTTCAAATTGACGTAAAAACGAATGACTGCGTTAAGGGCGGGCGCAACCCACAATTCACCGCCTGTCGCCTCTACCGTACCGCCGTCAGACAATTTGATAGAAGGCAAATTCAAATCGATTGAGGTGAAATTATATTTGAAAGCTTCTTGCCCGTTGAGTGTGGCTTTCTCACCTGCTGTAATAGCCTTTTTTACGCCGCCTACTAAGGTTCCGGCTCGTAAGCCAGCCGCCGTGACCGTATCCGGCCCTGCATTCTGGCATTCTTTGTTCTGCACCATAAACGAATCGTTGCCCAGCCGCACAGCCTCAAAATTGTTGTCAGTCTTGCCCAGCAGTTCGCCTGTAATATCCACCACTACACGCCGCGAACCGGATTGATTGAACCAGACTTCAGCCGTAGCTTTGGCGTTGGTGGTTCGCGGTGTGCTGGTGAACACACCCGTAAATTCCAAGGTGACGAGGTAACGTCCACCAAGCAGCTTTTGTAGATTTGCATCCACTTCGGGAAAGCTGACCGAATCCCGGAAGCCTTCCGGTGGCGCGACTGCCGTCAGTGCATTAGCCGTCGCCAAGCCTTCGATGGAAGCCGGAGTAGGAATATCAGCGATATTTTGCCCCCTGTTACAGCTTGATAGTGACGAAATACAAATAAGAAGGGCGGTTATAACTAGGCGGTTTGTTTTCAAGGTTTTCTCAGCACTTAGGACTTGGAACACAGCACGACAACTCGCATTCTACGGTGGGTAGCCGATATTGACAACCCCACCCCCTTCCGCTAGAATGCCGTTTGAGTGGAGACAATGTATTGAACCTCGCCTGTTATTCATGATAAAATTATGGAAATAGGTTAGACGAAATACACCACTTATGGACAAATCACAAGCGGGCAAACTAGGGTACGAGAAAACAAAACATATCCTCGATGAGCGACGAGAAACAAAAAGTCGAGCAACTCTAGAGAAATATGAAGCAGATCCAAAGTTTTGTCTGTTTTGCGGTCAAAAGATCAGTTTTGAGCGGCGACGAGCGAAATTCTGCAACAGTTCTTGTAGTGCTTCGTTTAACAACACAGGACGCAATAGGCATCTTAACAGGATCAAGTTAAGACCGGTTGAATTTTGTAGTTGTGGTAACACGAAGAACAGACAGAATAAATACTGTACAAAATGCGCTCAAAAACATGTTTATCAGCGGATAAGCACAACTGAGCAAGCCAAAACGGATCGAAGTCGTAAACGGATTGTGATTGAAGAAAAAGGTTATCAGTGTTCAGTTTGTGGCATCACAAGCTGGATGGCAGAACCAATCAAACTTGAACTTGATCATATTGATGGTAATGCCGATAATAACCAAATTAACAACCTAAGGCTTCTTTGTCCAAACTGTCATTCCCAAACCGATACCTATAAATCGGCAAATATGGGGAAAAACAGTGTCCGACAGCAAATGCGACGTAAGCGCTATGCTGAAGGAAAAACGTACTAAGTCAACAAGAGCGTGCCGCCCTAGCTCAATTGGCAGAGCACAATACTTGTAATATTGAGGTTATCGGTTCAATTCCGATGGGCGGCTTTGAGATTAGGTAATTTACCAATCGAATTCATGGGTCGGTGTCCCGAGTGGCAAAGGGGGCGGACTGTAAATCCGCTGTCGGAAGACTTCGAAGGTTCGAGTCCTTCTCGGCCCACATAGACTGTGATAATGCAGCCTATCAACGCCTTCATAGCTCAGTGGTAGAGCACCCCCTTGGTAAGGGGGAGGTCATGGGTTCAAGCCCCATTGAAGGCTTTGGGTATTTAGTTGAAAGTGATATGGCGAAATGGCGAAAAAAGGCAACCGCACAATCGTGAAGATGAAGAGTAGCGAAAGCGGCCACATGTATTACACAGAGAAGAACCGCCGTAATGACACCGCACGGTTGGAACTCATGAAGTATGATCCGCTTGTCCGCAAGCATGTAATGTATCGCGAAGCGAAGTAGGTGTACTATAGGGGAGTAGCTCAATTGGCAGAGCAACGGCCTCCAAATCCGTAGGTTCAGGGTTCGATTCCTTGCTCCCCTGCTATCGTTGTACAAGACACCGTCGCTCGCTGGCGGTGTCTTGCTATAAGGCAGTTTCTGGTAAAATAATGTGAGGCGGGCACAAGCCGCCTTTGTGGACAACCTAAAAAATACTGAGTTAAGGACATAAGGCATGTCTGCCAAGAACAAACAAAGTAACCTGATTGTGGACGATGTGGAAGACCTCGAAAACGATACGGTTGAAGATGAAAACGACAGCGAAGATGAAGGTTCGTCAACGCGTGGCATAACTGCTCCCAAAGGCCGTGCAACACCGGGTCGTCGTACTCAGGAAGTCGAAGATGTCAAGGCTGAAACCGGCATCGTCAGCAGCATCACCTCACCTTTTCGCACCATGGGCGAATACTGGGAAGGTGTGCGCTCCGAAATGCAGAAGGTCATCTGGCCGACGCGTGAAGAAACCCAGCGTTTGGCGACCATTGTTCTCGTCGTAACCATCATCTCATCGCTTATACTTGGTTTGTTGAGCGTTATTTTCAGCGCGATCATCGCAGCGGGTTTGACTTCGCCGCTGATCGTTTTCGGTGCTATTTTCTTGGTGGCAATTGTAGCATTCGGCTTCTACTTGCGAAGCAGCAACCGGGGAAGCAGCCTGTTCTAATAACAGGTTTATGTTCCCTGCCACGCCTGTTGATTTAGTGTGAAGGAATCAGCGTCATGTACGACGATGCAGAAGATAAAGACGAACAGGAACCGGATTACGATCCTGAACCTGTATATCTAGAAACCAAACCTACTAAAAGTAGTTCGAATGATAGTAGCGACAGTATGCCGCCTTTGTTGGATGCGCCCTTGGCGAATACCGACAACAGCCGCCAATGGTATGTCGTGCATTGCTATTCCGGTTACGAAAATAAGGTGCGCTATTCGATTGAGCAGCGTATCGAAACAATGGGTATGCGCGATAAAATTTTCGATGTGATCGTGCCGACTCAGGAAGAAATTGAAGTCAAGGAAGGCAAGCGCCGCACTGTCGAGCGTCGTGTATTCCCCGGCTACATTCTGGTTGAAATGAAGATGGACGAAGACTCATGGTATGTCGTCCGTAACACCCCCGGTGTGACCGGATTCGTCGGCATGGGTAATGATCCGACACCGCTGCGACCGGAAGAAGTCAAAGCGATTATTGACCGCATGGAAACCTCAGGGCCGCATTTTGTGCCGAAGTTCCGTGTGGGCGAACGCGTCCGTATTATCGACGGGCCATTTAACGACTTTATCGGTACAGTCGCCGCGATGGAAGCCGAAAAATCCAAAGTGCGCGTGATGGTGAACTTCTTCGGGCGCGATACTCCGGTTGAACTGGATTTCCTCGAAGTCGAGAAGGTCTAATTTAGCCACAATCGTTTGAAAACTTTATATATTTTGAAGGTGGGAACCATATGCCCAAATACCGTCATAACTTACCCCAAATTTCAGGTGGCACGTTTATCTCGGATGGCGGGATGGAGACCACCTTTATTTTTCATCATGGGATCGAGCTGCCTGAATTTGCCGCCTTTGTGTTACTGAAAACCGAATCAGGAATCAAGTCACTGGAACGTTATTATGGCGATTACACAGCCATCGCCCAACGTTATCAAGTTGGTTTTGTCCTTGATACTCCAACGTGGCGTGCTAACCGCGATTGGGGCAGCAAACTAGGTTTCTCAGAGCAGGACTTAGCCCAAGTTAATCAGCGTGCCGTTGAACTCCTGCTCGATATTCGTGACTCTATTGAAACCGATGCAACGTGCGTCGTGATTAACGGAGCCATTGGCCCCCAAGCCGACGGCTATGTACCCTCGAATATCATGACGACTGAGGAAGCCACCGCCTATCATCTTGCCCAGATTAAGACCTTTGCCCAGACCGAAGCTGATATGGTGACAGCCTACACCTTGAACTATGTCGAGGAAGCAATTGGCCTTGCCTTAGCGGCTCAATCCTGCAATATGCCTGTCGCTATTTCGTTCACGGTGGAAACAGATGGCAAGCTCCCTACTGGCGATACGCTCCAACAAGCGATCGAGCGAACCGATGAAGCCACTGGTGACTATCCGGCTTATTACATGATTAACTGCGCGCATCCATTACATTTCCAGCAATCGCTGGCTCCCGATGGAAAATGGCTCGCGCGCATTCGGGGTATAAAAGCCAATGCCTCCCAAAAGAGTCATGCCGAACTCAATGAGTCAACCGAATTGGATGCCGGCAATCCGGTTGAACTGGGCACATACTACCGCACCTTAAAAAACCAATTCAATCATTTGAATGTATTGGGCGGCTGCTGCGGCACAGACCACCGGCATATTGAAGAGATTTGCAAATCCACGCTGGTTAGTTGAAAGATTTACAGGGACTTGCACTGACTTGTCCCTGTTTTTTCCTCTCCAAGCTATCTATAATATCCCAATCATTTAATGCGACGTGCAGATACGAGATGAGTCTCCGGTCAAGCGATAACAGCCCCTGCGTGATAACTTTTATCCCGTAAACTGAGAACACTAACCCTCAAGCTACTCCCTACGCTGCAACGTAAAGCGAGGACACAATGGCAAAGAAAGTCAAGGCAATCGTTACGCTGGCAATTTCAGCGGGTAAAGCGAATCCAGCACCCCCGATTGGTCCGGCGTTGGCCCAGCATGGTATCAACCTGATGGCCTTCTGCAAGGAATATAATGCACGCACCAGCGCACGCATGGGCGAAATTATCCCGGCAGAAATCACCGTTTTCAGCGACGGTTCGTTCAAGTTCATCCTCAAAAGTCCCCCGACTTCCTTCCTCATCAAGAAGGCGGCTGGTATTGAAAAGGGTTCAACCAACCCCAACAGCATCAAGGTGGGTTCCGTCACTCGCAAGCAACTGCGCGAAATCGCAGACATCAAGCGCCCTGATATGAACACCAAAGACACGGATGCTATCGTCCGCCAGCTTGAAGGCACGGCCCTCAACATGGGTGTGGAAGTCACTGGCGAATAATTTCGTTGGCTGTTAGCGGTCAGGCAGTTATAAGTCCTGACCGTTTTATCGCAAATTTGTAAGTGGGAGGGTGCAATCTAGCGCCCACTCGAACCACAGGAGATTAAGAACATGGGATTTGGAAAGCGTTATCAGAACGCAGTGAAAGATATTGAAGCCGAGAAGCTGTATGCATTGGCCGATGCCGTTGCACTGGCAAAGAAAGCTGCAACAGCCAAGTTCGATGAGACCATCGAAATGCACTTCCGCCTCGGCATTGATCCGCGCCACAGCGACCAGCAGGTACGCAGCACCGTCTTGCTGCCCAACGGCTTGGGTAAAAAGGTTCGCGTGATCGTCTTCGTCGAAAATGGCGATGATGTGCGTAAGGCCGAAGCCGCTGGTGCCGACATTATCGGTGACGAAGCAACTCTGGCTCGTATCCAGAATGAAGGCTGGCTGGACTTTGATGCAGCGTTGGCCGTGCCGTCGATGATGGCAAAGATCGGTCGCGTTGCCAAGATCCTCGGCCCGCGCGGTTTGATGCCGAACCCCAAGGCTGGTACGGTTGTACAGCCCGACGGTTTGGAAAACGCCATCCGCGAATTGAAGGCTGGTCGTGTGGAATTCCGTAACGACAAGACCGGTAATCTGCATGTGCCCGTCGGTAAGGCGAGCTTCGACGTGGATAAAATCGCTGAGAACGCACAGGCCATTTTGGATGCCGTGCAACGTAATCGCCCTGCGACTGTAAAAGGGATTTTCATCAAGCGTTTGGTCGTCACCTCAACCATGGGGCCGAGCGTCAAAGTTGAAGTTGGCGGACAGTCAGCCTAAGGCTGGTTCATCGTTGGCATGTTTGGAGGGCGGGGCAACCCGCCCTTTTGATTCCAGTTATGTGAGCAGGTCGTTTAGCACTGTTTTAAGGTCAGGATCAGCGATCAGGGTCAGCAAATCACCCGCTTTGATTTCGGTATCACCATGCGGGATGAGCTGTTTACGCCCACGCTGGATAGCGGCTACCACGCTCTCTTGAGGCCAGTGAACATCGGCAACCCGTTTGCCGGCGACAGGGCTATTGGGCTTGATATGGAACTCAAACACATGACCGCCCGTAAGGGCATTGAGCCGGATATGTTCGGCAGTGTGTTGATCTTGGAGTCTGCGCTCGACCACGATATTGTAGGCACGCACGACGGCGTGACGACTCACGAGACCCACCAATGCGCCTGTTTGACGATCCACAACGGGCAACCGTCCGAATTCGCGCAGCCCCATGATTTTTACGGCTGTCCATAGCGCATCATCAGCGGCCACAGTGACCGGATCATGCGTGAAAATATTGGCTACCGTAGTTGCTCCATTCATGTCACTACGATAGGCATTTTGCAGATCAGACATCGTGACAATCCCGTTCAGGCTGCCTTTTTCATCCACAACGCATACCGAACGACTTTGACTGGTGTGTAAGGCTTCTCGTAAGTCAAGCAAAGTGGCGGTTTCAACGATGCTGGGCGCGGGTTTGGTCATAACTTCGCCAACCATTACCCCTTGCATCAGATCGACTTCACGACCAACCGGTAGGAAAACGCCCTTGTTGCGCAGACCTTGTTCATACATGCCGTTTGGAGCCAGCCGCTCGGCCATAAATACGCAAATAACGGTCGATAGCATGATGGGCAGGATCAGGCGGTAGTCGTTAGTGAGTTCGAAGACTAACATGATCGCGGTAATGGGACAGCGGACAACACCTGCCATCACTGCTGCCATCCCAGCAATGGCGTAGACCTGCGGATTGCCTTCTTTACCGCCAACGGTGGCTTGCATGACTTGACCATAAGCCGCACCGAGCATGGTTCCGACAAACAGTGTGGGCGCGAAAATCCCACCGACAAAACCGCCACCCATACTGACTGTGGTTACCAACAATTTGACGACACCCAAAATGAGCAGCAATCCGAGACTGAAGTTGGCTTCGCCGCTTAAGACTGAACTCATGGTGTCGCGGCCAGCGCCCATAATTTGCGGGAGGAAGATAGCGACGATGCCGACTAATGCTCCGGCTAAGGCCGTTTTGGCAGGGCGTGGTAAATGCACATGATGATGCCACCAATCGTGTTGCCAGTAGACCGCGCGAATAAAATAAGCGGATACAATACCGAGTATGATACCGAGTGGAATAAATAAGGGGATTTCGGCCACGCTGCCGAGGGTGTAATTGAATGGCCCCATTTCGGCTGCGGGTTCGATGGCTTGTGTGAGGGCAGATGAGACGACGGCTGCCAGTACGACTACGCCGAAAGAACGGGTTTCAAATGAGCCGTTGAGGATGACTTCCAGAGCGAAAAAGACACCCGCGATGGGTGCTTTAAAGGCCGCTGCGATAGCGGCTGCTCCACCGGCTGCGACCAACAAGCGCATTTGTTCATCACTGAGATGTAAGCGCTGACCGATAAACGAGCCGAGGTTTGAACCGATTTGCACGCTGGGATCTTCAGGGCCAACTGATGCGCCCGCGCCGAGGGAGAGGGCCGAAGCGATGGCTTTGAAAGGGATGCGCTGGTAGCGTAAACGGCCACCGGACATGGCAACCGATTCCATGATGCCAGCCACGCCATGATGCCGTTCTTCACCGATGAAATGCTCCATAATCCAGCCGACAATCGCGCCAGCCAACGCTAGGCTGACGACAATGGCGAGCGCACCAATGATCGGGCTGAGTAAGGTTTCGGCAAGAAAGCCAGTGAAGAGCCGATTAAAGAAGGTAATGCCCTGCTGGAAAAGCCAGACCGCCGCAGCCGTGGCTAATCCGAGTACAATAGCAAGCAGCAATAGTGTGTTGCTGTTGGGCCGCCGAAGCCGCCTCATGAACAGCATGATGGGATTAGAAGCTGTGAACATATGTGATTATTCTTTTTTGGGTAGGACTTAACTTGGTAACTCTACCACTAACTCGCTTGAACCTTTTGAACATTACGCAAGCGTCAATGTTAGCCCAATTATTCGTCTACGATACGTGTCAGCAATAGATCAGGATAGTCTTATGCCCATCACGGTTGTTACAGGTGATCCGCTGACCACACAGGCGCAAACGCTGGCTTTCGGTTTTAATGCTAAAGGACGTGTGGAGGTCGGTGGTCTGGAAACGCGCTTATACGATGCCTATCCATCAGCTTTTGCGAGCTTCCGCAAGCAGTGTAACAGCGACCGCATCAAGCCGGGGATGCTGTGGATGTGGCGCGAGGCTCAATTTAACCTGCTGTTCTTGGTCGTGCGGGAGTCATCGGTGGGGATGACGCGGATGCGCTATGTGGAAAACGTGCTGATGACGATTGCGCGTGATTATCCGCTGTATGGGCTGACAAGTATAGCGCTGGCACCACTTGGGAATAAAGAGGAGTGGGTTTTGCTGCGTCCAGTTGTGGATTATTGGTTGAAGACTGTGCCACTGCCTGTGACGGTCTATGAAGAAATTACCTAGTGGAAGATTTTCAAAGCGGGAGAAAACATAGATTTTCCCCTACATTGGGGCTTTTTTGAGACGGACAATTTATCGGGAAAAAATAAAGGCGACCGATTGGCTGCCTTTATGTCATTTACAGATGTTTATTAATAACGGTCACGGTCGCCGTAGCCACCACCATTATCACGACGTGGTGGACGCTCTTCACGAGGACGAGCTTCGTTCACAGTCAATGGACGGTTATTCATGCTGTAACCGTTGAAGCGACTAATGGCTTCCTGTGCGAGGTCTTCGGTCGCCATTTCGACGAAGCCAAAGCCTTTTGAACGACCGGTTTCACGGTCACTGATTACCGCAACGTCAGAAATCTCGCCCACTTGTTCAAACAGCGCCCGGATCTCTTCTGCCGTCGCGCTATACGGCAGGTTGCCAATGTATAGCTTCTTGTTCACGAAACTCTCCTGTAAAATTTTCCAAAAAAGACGATTGATGGCGGAAGCAGACGAGGCACTTAGCAAAGACACCGGACGGCTATGTAGCACAGGGGGCGTATACTGCATTTTCAGACCCGGTCATATCCCAACCTATCGCTGCTTATCTTCTCACAAAACTCTTATTTTGTAAAGATAGAAGTGGGTATAAGAAATCGTCTATAAAACCAAAGTACAGCCTCTATTTTGGTGCTGTGAAGTATGGTCAGGCGTAAACCCACGTTTCACGACCGCTGCGAAGAGGCACACGGACGCGCCGGTAAGCACTGGTTTCGTACACATCCATTGCTAATAATTCTTCTAAGGTGATTTCCAAAACCAGCCCGTTTACTTCGTGACCATGACGGGGAATGACCAGTGGATAGATGCCTTCGGACATCGACATTGACGACTTGAAAAAGCCTTCCAAGGTGTCCGGTGTGCCAGTGACGATGCGACCGATGAGGCGCTGCTGGACGGCAGGATCTTGGAGTGTACCGTAGACAAATAATAATTCCATGCGCTTTTCCTCGAAATGAAATAAAAATCCCCCGATGAAGGGGGACTTCGCAAACATGAGCCAATTTGACGAGACGGTTATTTCATCGCGTCGTAGCCGGGGCCGGAAGCGAAGAATTCATAGTTGGGCTGAATGTCTTCGGTCAGGTCGAGTACCTCGCCAGCAGCGTGCTTGACGCGGGTCTTGGTTTCAAAGGGAATGGATTCCTGACCGTCATTGGTCGAGAAGTCCGAAGGCACTTCTTCTTCAATGAAGATGGCTTCGAAGGGGCATTCAGGAATGCAAGCACCGCAGTCAATGCAAGTATCGGGATCAATGAAGTACCAAGGCCATTCGGCTTCTGGCTTGCCGGGGACGATACATTCGACGGGGCAAACTTCCATACAAGCACCGTCGCGCAGACACAGGCTAGTGATAATGTGAGTCATGAGTGTAATCTCCTATAGTCTCTTTATTATGGTCTCACTATACCCAATCGTAACCCCGGTGTCTGGAACTTTTGTTGGATTTGCAAAACAATTTTTCAGAGTTGATTATTTTATATTTTTTGGACGATAAAATATTTTTAATGATGGTTAAATTTATTTTTGCAAATTTGGTGATGATTCGGAAAATTCGTCGGATTCTTCAGATTCGGAAGTGCAGTTTGCGAATCATTTGCATCTGCTACGGGAAAATACTGCAAAAAACGCTTAAATGTCGTTAGTGATGTAGTGGCATTTCGTGTTTGGTGTCGTTTAATGGCGGCATTGGCGGCGGCGGCAGCAGAGTGCCATGATCGAAACGATGCTGTGTGACAAATCGGATTTCGTCGCATTTGCAGCATAGGCGGATGTTAAGGTGCGGTGGGCGAAACCCCTAACCCCAGCCCTTTCCCCATAGTAACAGGGCAAGGGTGCAAGACAATCGCTTCAATAACCATCATAAACGATGTAGAGGGCGCTTGGGTTACATTTTGGAAGAACATAATGTAAGTCTTGCGGGATGTTGGCGTTAACCATTTTGAGGGAGTGTGATTGTTAAGGCGGTTGGGGAGTGGTTGGAAAAGAGTTTGTCGGGTTAACCGAAAGTAAACCTTGATACGAATAAATCTGATTCGTCGCATTAGGTTTTTCTGATGAGGCTTGTATGACGATTTACTAATTGGAGTGGTATTCAGTCAGCGGCTGAGGCAGGCCTCACCCCAACGAAAGAGGAACCATTTTGCTTAGTACATTAAAAGTAAAGGACTATTAAAGCCTCATTTTCAGGGGCTATTTCACTCCTAGCTAGATACGAACCTCTCGTTATTCTCTCCTATTTTCTTCTGATCTCCAATCATTATTGCTTTGCAAAGTTGTATAAGAAAAGTCATACAGGATAAGATACAAGCAACCAGAAGTCGTACGGTTCTGGTTCTGCTCGGATACCTTTTCCTTCATCTTCAGCAATCCAATCATTCACTTTTTTCGCATCCGTATAGGTATCAATTAGACCTTTGCTATTAGCTCGAATCCCGAATAAGTCATTCATGTCCTTTTCCAGACCACTACAAAGCCATGAACAAGAAAAATCGTTGTAGCTGTAACTAACGATATCGTAGCCCAGTAACTCGCCGGATTTGTCCACTGGCAGCCCTTGTTTTATTTGTTTTGCAATTCCCTCATTATCGGGTTCCTCGTGAATCCAAGCATTATGAAGTTCTTTGGGGAGAGATGCACCGATAATGAAAAGGTTGTCTGTACCGACTTCAAAACGTTTCACGAACGTCCTCGCCGCTTCAGGGGAATAAAACATGGATGTCAAATCCATCAATTCATGATAGCCATCTCCACACCACTCTACGAACTCAGCCAATCGCTCAGGCGGAATACCAAATTCGAGAGCGGCCTCTCGATCACCGGGATTCCAACCCCATATTACAGATAACCGTTTCCTACAAATATGTTTAGACAGGCTGATTAGTTTTCCATTGGGTAGAAACGCCCCAAAAGGTGGCGGCCAATCAGGGCGATCCGCTCGCAGAAGGAAATACCCACCCGAATAGAAATGACTTAGATCAACCATTTCCATATCTGTTTCCTTAAGAAGTTTTTATGAAAGTAAATGTGGGAGGGAATTCAACAAAAAAGCCTCTATTACCCTACGATCTTGCTTAAATCAGAAATGACGTAAGCGCTCAGGAATGGTGTTGGTTTCGGCAAGGAGTTCGAGGCCGACACGATCCACCACATAGACCAGTCGTCCACGTTTTTTGAGCAATCCCGCGTTGAAGAGGCCACGCAAGGCACGTCCGACGACTTCGCGGGTGGTGCCGAGGATGGCGGCGATTTCTTCCTGTGTCAGATGGGTAGGGGCTTCGGCAATTTGCTCGGCGTACATGGTTTCGTGCAGAAAGAGCTTGGCGAGACGTGAGGGAATCGAGCGAAAGGTCATATCTTCGAGACGTTCGATGTATTCACGGTTAAGATGGGCCAGCGCTTGCACATAATTGCTGAGCAAACCGGGTTCGGTCGATATAAGCCTGAGTAAGCGGTCGTGGCTGATGACCGCGACTTCAACAGCCGTGACTGCGGTGGCATTGAAGGGATTCGGGCCACCATCAACAGCGGCGACTTCATTAAAGGTGGACAGTGGGCGGAGTAGGCTAAGGGTATGCAGACGACCTTCAGCATTCATGCGGTAGATACGGACGAGGCCATCCAGCACAATATGAAAACCGGCGCAGGCTTCCCCTTCGCCAAAGATCGTCGAGCCAGCTACATAGGCGTGGTGATGGGCGGCGTTCTCAATCAAGCCGAGATCGCAGCGGGCGAGGCTTTCAAAATAGGGGATATGCGTCCAATCAATGTTCATGGGTGACTATTGACTCTGATGACCGTTCCTAACTGAAGATTTTGGGTGTAAGAATTGTAAGCAAAAAGATTTATTCGTTAATTATCCTACCCCGAAATGCCCGCCCCACTACGCATATAAAGAGGCTCGTATTGAAGAGGGGATTTGTTAGGGCGTACAACCGTGCGCCCTAACAAAATTTATCGAATTAAATTTTGCGAGTGTAACTCGCGGCTTCAGATAATCTTTTCGATTACCACGAGCGCGATCACCAGAATGGTCGCCAGAATACCCATCGTGCGCAGATCGGTCATCACATAACTATATTCGGCTTTCAGGTCGGCTTCGGTGACGATACGAGTGGGATTCGCCAGACGTTGGCGAATGTAGTTCATATCGTGCTTATCTTCCTTACGGCTGGTGCTGCGCGAGGTGGTGGTACTGGTACGTGCAGGCCGTGGACGGCGTTCCACAGCGGGACGGGCTGCTACGACTGGCTCGGCTTTTTCGATGACACGGGCAGGTGCAGCCTTGACTTCGGGTACGGCCTCGACAGCTTCTTCGTCGGCGGCCTGACCGAGCTGTTGGCGGGCACGATCAAGCGTGGACTGCGGAATGTTGGGTGACTGATTGCGGTTCTTGCGCTTGGACATAATCAAACCTTTATTTAATATTCAGTGAGCGATGAGACCCTTCATCGCACGATAACGACCTTGCTTCTGTACAATAGTAACGCACACTGTTCAACAA
>JACDGI010000436.1 GCA_013821665.1 Anaerolineae bacterium | reverse complement strand
GGGTACACCGATAATTGTGGCAATCAATTGACACCACTCAGGCGAATGTGATCCTCCACCCGTCAGGTTTAGTCCTTCTACCAAATCAGTAACCAAAGTATCAAGGGCATGACGATAGGCAAACGCCACCCCTTCAAGCACAGCACGGCAAAGTTCATTCCGGGTATGGTTTGCCTGAAGACCAATGAATGCCCCACGAGCGAAAGGATCATTAAAGGGCGAGCGTTCGCCATTTAAGTAGGGTAGATAAAGGAGGTTGCTAGGTGGTGTATTCAAAGCTTTGTGTACCATTTCACCCACGTCAGCCTCACCAAATATTCCGCGTATCCACTCCAGATTACCGCCAGCGGTCAAAATAGGTGCAATACAGATATAGCGTTCCATTTGGGGATGGACAAGTGTAAAAACCCCTGATTGTGGGTCGGCTTGGCGGGATGATGTAAAGGCTACCCATCCACTTGTGCCGAGGTAAGCATAGGGTCGCCCAATTTCACCGCTGCCTACCCCTAAGGTGGTTGCTCCGGCATCGCCCGGACCATGAAAGACTGGGATATTAGCTCTTAGCCCTAGCTGTTCTGCAACCTCCGGCACTATAGTACCAACCTGCATTCCACCCGCTTGCATTACTGGAAAAAGATGGCTAATTTCAGGTAATCCCATTTCCATGAAAATATCTGAGGAATGTGCCTGTCGGCTTTGGATGTTCAGCAGTCCTGTAGTAGAGGCTGTTGTGGTATCGGTGACTGCTTGTCCCGTCATTTGGAGCGCAATGTAATCTGCCGCACCCAGTAACAAATGGTGACTTTTATGGAGGGAATCTGATTCGTGACGTTCCAACCAGAGCAGTTTTGCCAGAAGGCTATCTGCTCCCTGATGATTGCCGGTCAATTGGCATATCCGATCCGCGCCGATTTTCCGGTTAATTTCGGCGGCTTCGGAATAAGCGCGTGTATCACTATATAGGATAACCGGTCGTGTTAGGCTGCCATTGGCGTTTACTAAGATGATGTCCTGCATCTGTCCGGTGATTGCAACGGCTTCAGCTTCCTGTGCATCCAATTCGTGGATGGCTTCGACGCTGGCTAGCCACCAGTCGTTAGCATCCTGTTCGGCAATGCCACCTTCTTCGACATGTGTCGGATACGAACGATAAGCGCTCCGCAGCGTCCGTCCATCCGCATCCATTAATGCCACTTTGATACCTGTTGTACCACAGTCAAGCGCGAGCCAGAATTGGATCACGAAGCGACCTTTCCTATGACAAGCGCTTAGATAGACTGCTCAACATGACTGCCAAAATGATAATGCTTCCGGTGAGTATTTGCTGGATATAGCTGTCGATTTGCATTTGAGTCAGTCCATTAACCAGCACGCCTAAAATAAGCACACCGAGCAATGTACCCAGCACATGGGGTTCACCTTCCTCGCTCATCGTCATGCCGAGAAAAACAGCCGCGATTGCATTGAGCATCAAACCATCACCTTGAGTTGGATTTGCTGATGCTAAGCGGCTGAGCAGCATTAACCCTGCAATTGCCGCACCCACTCCTGTGGCAGCAAACGCTAACAACCGCAGAAAGCGTACCCGTACCCCACTGAGATGCGCGGCCTCCTTATTGCCACCGATGGCATATAGACGCCGGCCAAAAGGTGTTTGTTCGAGGATAACCCAAACAAGTGCCAGAATGACCAACGCTAAAATCGTCAGATTGGGCAGACGTACAATTTGTTCGTTGACCATTCCCAAGACGATGCCACCGCGTGCAAAATTGCCGACTTCAGCCGGAATGACGCGTCCGAAGATGGTCTTGCCACTACTGATATGAAATGCTAGACCACTGAAAACAGTCAGCGTTCCCAACGTTGTTACAAAAGGCGAGATACCCACATACGAAACCAGTACTCCGTTTAACATTCCACCTAAAAGTCCCGTGGCTAACGCTGCGGCAACAGCGACAACAATCGGTTGATTCTGTTGGAGCAAAATAGCCGCGACGATACCGGCTAAACTGGCGGTAGAACCCACACTTAAATCAAAATCACCCATTGCCATGACGACGGTCATCGTAAAAGCGACGACACCCAAAATACTAACTTGCTGGGTGATGTTTAACCAGTTTGGTAGCGTCATGAAGGTTTCGGGTTTTTGCCACCAGAAGATGCCCACCACTACCAAAAAGGCGAGTAACGTGCCGAATTTGCGGAGCCTGAGCCCCCACAAAAATAATTGCGACTTCATTCCAGATTGATCAGTTGTCACGATGAGTTTCTCGATAACAGAGTGCCAGCAGTGTTTCTTCGGTTTGTCCGGCAGCATCCACGATTTGCACCAATCGTCCTTGATGCATCACCAATATCCGGTCACATAGACCGATGAGTTCACTTAGTTCAGATGACACCATGATGATGCCGTTTCCGTCACGGCTGATTTGTCGAATAAGCTGATAAATATCGTACTTGGACCCCACGTCAATACCGCGTGTGGGTTCGTCGAGCAGGAGAACACGAGCGGAACGAACCAACGCACGTGCAAATAATATCTTCTGTTGATTGCCACCGCTTAACTCTCTCGCCCGTTGGTTGTAGTTTCGCGCTCGCAATTTGACTCGCTTACCGAGATGTGAACTGATACGCTGTTCTTGCCGCTGATTGAGTGTGAGGCCGCCCCAACTGAGCATACTTAAATGCGGCAACATGACATTGTTACTGACATTGTGTCCCAGAACAAGCCCCTGCGAACGCCGCTCTTCAGGAATAAAAGCCATCCCAATGCCCCATGCTTTTGATGGTGAGTGGTTGGTTTGCAGCTTCGTATCGAGGCGGATTTGTCCTGAGATGAGTTTGTCGACACCCACTAATGCTCTTAGCAGTTCACTACGTCCGGAACCATTTAGTCCGGCTATTCCTAAAATTTCTCCGGCGTGAAGTTGAAATGTAACCTGTTTGATAGATTGGGTATGTAACGCCTGTACATCCAACAAGAGTGTTTCACTTGGTGTAGACTCGCGTGATGGATAAACCTGTTCTAATTTGCGTCCAGTCATCAGTCGGATTAAATCGGCTGGAGTCGTTTCTGGGGTGGGCTGAGTAGAAATCACACGCCCATCTCGCATAACGGTGATACGGTCGCTGATTTGGAAAATCTCTTCCATGCGGTGTGACACATAAACGATAGCACAGCCTTGTTCGCGCAATCGCCTGATAACAGCAAATAGAAGCGTAGTTTCTTCACCGGTTAAGGAAGCAGTTGGCTCATCGAGTACATAAATGAAATCTTTGGATTGTTCTGCGTGCACAAAAGCACTCGCGATTTTAACGAGCATCTGATCGCCCGGTCTCAGTCGTGCGATGATTTGTCGCGGGTTGATATGTGAAATGCCAAGTTGGTTTAATGTTGTGTTTGCAGCTTGTTCAAGTTTTCGCCAGTTCACAAAAATTCCTGCATGGGTGGGGTAGGGCTGGCTGAGAAAAATATTCTCGGCTACCGAAAGCTGTGGCACGATGTTCAATTCTTGGTGGATAAACCGCAGTCCATGTCGGAAAGCATCTTGTGGGTTGTGAATGACAATCGGTTGCCCGTGCAGCTTAATGTGCATTGAATCGGGCATAGTTACACCAGCCAGCAGCTTAATAAGTGTAGATTTTCCCGCGCCATTTTCACCCATCAACGCATGAACTTCTCCACTGAAAAGTTCGAGTGAAGCGTCAATTAGAGCCGGTGCGCCACTATATGTTTTATTTGCGTTGGAGATGGCGAGAAGGGGAATTGACATACGTGTAACAGAGCCTAGTTTTAGAATAATCAGCAATGATTTTTACGAGGATCGTGTTGCAGGGACATGGTAAGAAGTCCCTGCAAATCCCTTTGTGGCTTTAATTGTTGAAGCTGAATTTATTTGGTTATGAACTCAGCTACATTGCTGGCAGTAACCAATTTGGTCGGCACATAGCTCACACTCTGAGTAATCTTCTCACCACTAAGATATTTTTCAACGAGGTCTGCAACGGTACTACCCATGCCATTGAAATCCTGAGCAATCGAAGCCTCAAAATTGCCTTTGGCAGCGATAGCATCCAGCGCCTGAGGGTTCGCATCAATACCCACAACCACGATACCTTCATTTTCGCGTCCGGCATCTTTGATGGCTTGCAATGCGCCTAATGCCGGTTGATCCCAAGCTGCCCAGACAGCGGATATGCTGCCGGGTTTGGGGTTTGCCGCCAAAACGGCTTCCATCTTGGCACGTGAATCGGCGATACCACCGTCGGTCACATCGGGAGTAATGCGATCCAGAATTTTGATGTCGGGATTATTGGCGAAAATCGCATCGGCAATGATGCCGCGCTTTTGTACAGGTGGATAGGCGTCAAACACGAACATGACCACGTTACCCTTGCCATTGATGCGGTCAATGACATAAGTTGAGGTTTCGGCAGCCATTGCATAGCCGTTGCTCGTAACATTGGTGACCAGCAACGGATCACTGCCAGCGTCTAAACCGAACACGGGAATATTTGCATCTTTGGCAGTCTGTAAACCGGCCGCGACCTGAGCCGGGTCAACGTTAATGACAATCGCATCCACTTTTTGCGTGACTTCATCTTCAATACGGCTAATAACTGCCGCCACATCGCCGGCGGTGTCAATCACGTTCACTGTCCAGCCCTTTGCTTCGCCAGCGGCCTTGAATGCCTCGACCATGAATTGAGTGCCCGGTTGGGCCAAATATGGGGTAACAACAGCAACAATGGGTTTATCTTGAGCCAAGACTGCCCACCCGCCTACGATAGGTAAGATTAATAATGTGAGAAGCAGCGTGATAGTCCGTAATCGGCGCATGTTATATCCTTTTTGGTAAAAGCTTTTATTGATCCTATAAAACTATCTCAAATCACGAAAGATTGCTATAGTTTTGCCGCAAGCCGATCATAAGTGGAATTGGTCAATTGAAAGTAGTGGATCTCAAGAAAGAAATAAAGTTGTTATCCATCACGGTGATAATGTATGGGGGAATTACGTCAATAATGTGGAATATGAAAAGGGCAGATGCCTTTTAAAGGCGTACATGTTGAGGTAGTCCATGTCAGAATTCCGCCGGTGACAGGTGCGGTTCGTGAGTAAAAGGAAAAATTGATGGTGTAGGCTAAGAGAAATTCTAGAATGCGAAAACAACCCCAATAATGAGAGTAAATATATTAACCGTACTTTAAAATACAGTACAATATAATTGTTGCGAACGGGTCGCCGTACCTATCCTAGATATTTCAAAATCGACTTTGCTTTTCATAGAGCGAAATATCAAGCCCAACCTCGTCCTGTCGATCCTGCAAAAGTAGAACTTCAAGCACAAGTGATTGACATGCGTTCAAGAGGGTGGAGCTTTCCAGCTATTGCAAAGCACCTATATATCAGTGTTGGAACTGCTTGGAATATGTCCAACTACGAAATCTAAAGACTCTTTTCGCATGTGTCACACCATGATTACAAATGATGCACTACATTACTTTGGCTTGTATTCTAAATTGCAGACTGGTTTGCTGATGTTATTTAGTTTCAATTTAAGGTGTAAGTTAAGTATGGATTGTACTTAATAAAATCGAAGACATCCATTTAAAAGAGAAAAGTAGCTTGTAGAGAGAAATTTGGAGCAAGTATGAGTCACTAAAAATAGCAATCGCGCTGATACTATCAGCGCGATTGCGTTTCAAGACCTTGATATTACCGAAGGCCCATTCGGTTATTCAGGTCTTATTGACCGTAAAACTAGCTCGCGCCATCACTATTGGCATAGGTAATCACCGCATTAGCCACATCCTCACCCAACTTGGTACCGACTACGACATCCGTGCGGAAATGAATGCCACCCCAGATACGGGCTTCACCGGCCTCAGTTGCCAGTGACAGCACTTCCGCGGCATTGGCCGGAAACAATTCAGCCAATACGGTCGCTGTCGAGGTCGAAATGCAGGAGTGCGCCGATGGATAACTCGGATGGTTAGGCGTGGTAAATAAGGGTTTGAATTCGGGGTCGACCTGGAAGGGTCGCATCGCCCAATAAGTATATTTGGCATCAAAGCAGGCGATAGCGCCATCATCAGCGGCAATATTGGTTAGGGCATAGGCACGTGCTGCTAATGGTGCATTGTCATTCCATCCTGCTTCTAGAATGGATCGACTTGCAACGTCATTCCAGAACCAATAGATGCGCCGGCCACCCGCGCCGAACTCCCAAAACATAGCGATGGCATTGCTGACCGGCGTACGCTCAAAGGCCTTGACTTCCGCCATATCGTTTGCCATCTGCTCCGAGTCATAGGCCGGAGGTGGCGCAGGGCGGAATTGGTCGCCGGAGGTCAGGACCCATGTCTTCCAAGATCCTTGTGTCGCAAAGGCTGGATTCTCACCTGTCCAATGACCGACTTCGGTTGGAATAGTGCCTGTCCACTTGGCATCCGAGCCGTCGGCTTTGCCGCGCTCAATGACCAATTGGGCGACCTGTTTTCCCAGTTTTAACCCTGCTTCAACATCACTGGGATACTCAACACCAGCCATCAGGCGAGAGTTGACGGCTTCCTGAGCCATATCCTTGAAAGACTGCGCTGCATCGGGATAGAGCCATGCCAACATCTCTGAGGCTGCTGCGGCAGTCACCGCATATTCAGATGGATATGCCGGGCTGGGCGGATTGGGTATAACCGTCGTTAGGCCAGCTTCAACTTCGCTAGGACGCAGGCGATTATAGGTATATTTGCTGTCCCAGGCGGCAATTGTTGCATCATAGATGGCAATATGCATCAGCGCTAGGTTACGGAAGGCCATGTTGCCTGGTAAACCGCGTTTCACCATCGCATTGGTGGCAATCTGATTCCAACGGTAAGATGCAGGCCCGCTATTCCAGTAGGCGATTTGTTGGAGCGCCACTTCATCACGCTTGGCTACCATATCC
>JACDGI010000435.1 GCA_013821665.1 Anaerolineae bacterium | reverse complement strand
ATTTCTTGGCGGTCAATGGCGTAAGACATACCGACGCGGAAATCTTTCTGGCTGAAAATTTCACCTAAGTCAGGATTCGTCTCGTTAAAATTCACGCTAACGGTGCCGCCGCCCTCGCTCTTGGTCGGGTAAATGCTCATTCCCGATGTGGCCTCGTTGTCGAAGAACAGCGACCGCTGCTCATCGGTGGAGTTTGCCATCGTGTCATATTTACCCGCTAGCACATCTACCAGCATCGTTTGATCATTTTGATATGCGCTGCCGATGATCCGGTCGATGTAGGGCAGTTGTTGGCCGTTCTTGTCCACCCAGTAATAATAAGGGTTACGTTCGGCAACAAACTGTGTGCCTGTGCCCAACGGCTCTTTGTAAACCCACGGGAACATAGTTGGGTAATTCACGTCGCGACTCACGACTGCGGCATCGCTGCCGGGGCCAACTGCTGAATGGGCTTGGAACAAAGTTACCCAGTCGGTAGCGCCCTCGGTTTGCTTGATTAAAGCGGGGATACCATCGTGGTTATATTTATCATGGAATTGTTGTAGGTAATGTTTCGGCGCAGCCACGATTTCCCATCCCGGCCAACCGCACATATTCAATAGGAACATGCCGTAAGGCACATCAAATGTAAGGGTAAATGTCGTGTCATCAATCTTGGTGATCGTTGGCGCTTCTTTACCCGGCTTCAGCCATCCATCCGGGAAGGTGCCACCGTTTAGTTCCGGATTTTTCAGGATGTCATCAATATAAAACACCACATCATCGGACGTGAACGGTGCGCCATCCGACCATTTCAACCCCGCTCGCAAATGGAAGGTGTAGGATTTTGCATCGGTGCTTACATCAACTTTTTCGGCGATATTGGGCTCCCAGTCCGAGTAGGTCGGGTTCCAATTGACGAGGCTTTTCCACGCCGACCAGAATACCATCTGGCTCGACCAGTAAGCATCGCCCACAAACGGATCACGGAAATCACCACCATAGGTACCGGGCTGTGACCACGGCAAGTCAATCACACGCGGACTAGTGGGCAGGCGCTCGGCAACCGGTGGCAGTTTTCCAGCAGTGACTTGGTCTTTCAAAAACGGCGAGTCGCTGTATTTTGTATCCTGAGCAACTGCCAGACTAAATGAGGCCATAAGAAGCAAAAAGATCGAACCCAACAACAAACGGTATTTCATGAAAATTTCTCCTAAATCTTAAGTCGAAAATTCTTTAGGATGCTGTGCAAATAATCTAGGTAAGGCCGGTTACAGTCTCCTTTCTGATAAACGCAAACTGGGTTGTCCCATGTGATTCACTTGTCGTAAGTTATGGGCATTTGAAACAATCGGAAGCGATGATGCAGTCCGATAGCAGGTAAACATCACTTTGGATGTATTGGGGTAAGAATAAATGGTTAGGGCGGTATCGGAGCCAATCCCAATACCAAAGCCAGCTTTCGTGCAAAAGCTTGGTTGATGATCTGCCAAAGTAATTTTCCAGTTCTGCTAAAACGTTATTTTTATGACTGATCCACAACACTTTTCGAAAGGAAATACAGGATATTTTGAGTACATTATGATCTAAATTGTGAACAGTCACATATTTTATACCACAGCTTTGGCTATTATTTCAAGCGATTGCTTGACGAGTTTCTCAATGAGCGTTCAAAAATTTGTGACAAATCACAGCTTTTACGAGAAACTCAATCAACCTGTTTCCTTGAAAAATTGTGAAAAGTCACATATATTGGTGTCAATTCATCAACATAAAGTGCTTTTGTCCAATTTATGAAAACAAAACGTCCGACGTTAAGAGATGTTGCTCGTGAGGCCAGCGTTTCTTACCAAACCGTTTCGCGTGTAATTAATGACCAAGATCATGTCTCGCCGCTTACACGTGTTCGGGTACAAAAAGCCATTGATGCACTGGGTTTTCGTCCTAACCGCGCTGCCCAGATCATGCAGACCGAACGCTCGCATACGATTGAAGTCATTTTGTTTTACTCCGGTTTCAATCATTTTCTCTATGAAATGGCTCGTACATCGCAGCAGTTAGGCTATCACTTTAGTATTTCCGCCATCACCGAAGAAGAATTTGTGCCGACGTTGGAAAGTGCCGCGTCCCGTTTTGTTGATGGCCTCATTTTGCTGCCGGTGACGCGCGGTATTGAAGACTACGAAACACTGCTGAATCTCACTGATGGGATTCCGTTTGTGCAGATTACGGCCAAAGCGGGTTCCAATATTCCGTCGGTGATGTATGACCAGATACAGGGGGCAAAGCTGGCAGCCCAGCATCTCATCGACTTAGGCCACCGCCAAATGGCTGAAATTAGTGGCCCTCTGCTGAATTACGATGGGGGTGATCGTCATCAAGGCTGGATAACAACCTTAAAAAATAACGGGTTGGATTATTCCATGAGTATCGAAGGGAACTTCAATATCGAGAGCGGCTATAACGCCATGAACCGCTTGCTGGATGAAGGCGCACAATTTACAGCCGTTTTTGTCGGCAATGACTCGATGGCTTTTGGTGCCCATACCGCCTTGCGTGAACGTGGTTTGCGTGTGCCGCAGGATATTTCAATTGTCGGCTTTGATGATATTCCCGAATCGGCTCATTTTGTTCCCGGCCTTACAACAATCCGTCAAGATTTTGAGTTAATCGGTCGTCTTGCGGTTGAGTTTTTAGTGAGCATGGTCGAAAACCCCGGCACGCCAATTCATCAGCGCGTATTGCAACCCAAGCTCATCGTGCGCGGCAGCACCCAAGCGATCAACGGATAATCTTTTGCACAACCTAAGAACTATCTGTTGATTTCGTTTACTTTTCATCTGTACCACAAGTGCCGTCAATATGGAGCTGCCGTAACAATACCAACAGCATTTCAGACACACTAATCACTCAGCCGTTTCAACCAGAATTTTCACATCATACGCATCCAAAACGATATTGTCGCTGAGGGGTTCATCGGTCAACAAATCGCGGAACTTGAGTTCTTTTAGATCAACTGTGGCAGTATGCGTGTTGTGGTTGAGAATGAAAACAACCGCCTGTTGTTCGGTATGACGGACACTGATTTCGACCCCTTCCGGCATCGCCAGCATGGGAGTCATGGCGTAGTGTTCGATAATGTCGCCATAAAAGCGATCTAGAAACGCGTCGTCGGGATCGCTGGCGAGGTAATACGCCTGTCCATTTCCATAGATATTTCGAGTGACTGCTGGCATCCCCGCGTAAAAATCAGTGCTGTAAGTCGCCAGAACTTCCGCTGACTCGGCATGGAGCAAATCGGCCAGCCGGTCGCATGTAAAAGTTTCTGATCCATCTTTCATCACAATGCTGTTGCTTTGTCCGGGATACAACGCATCTATTTCTTCAACATGAATACCAAGCACTTTGCTCAAGGGGCCGGGATAACCATTCTCGAAGGCCAAGTCGGTCTCGTCCACAATCCCGCTGAGGAAGGTGCTGACGAATGTGCCGCCATATTCAACCAAGCGTTCAATTTTCTCTGCTAATCCGGTTTTGACCATATACATCATGGGTGCCAGAACGACTTTATATTTGCTCAGATCAGAGTCAGGGAATACCACATCAACTGGAATATTTTTGCGGTAGAAGGCCAGATAGTGTTTGCAAACCGTTTGGTAGTATTGCTTGTCGCGTACTGGTCCAACCGCGTTTTCCAGTGCGTGCCAGTTGTCCCAATCGAATAGGATAGCGACCTGCGCTTGAATGCGCCCACCCAGTACAGCATCCCTCAGTTTTGTGAGTTCTGCTCCAAGCTGGCTGACCTCGCGGAAAACCCGTGTATCGGATCTGCCCGAATGTTCAATCACCGCGCCATGCAACTTTTCGCTGCCGCCTCGTCCACGCCGCCATTGGAAATAAAGTACCGAGTCGGCTCCATGCGCGACCGCTAGATAACTCCATAGGCGCAAAACTCCCGGTCGCTTGAGCGCGTTAATCACCTGCCAGTTCTGGCTGCTGGGCGTTTGCTCCATCAATAAGAAGGGTTGGCCGTCTTTCAAACCCCGATGTGTGTCGTGCATGAACGCAATCTCACCGGGAGATTGGTTGGGCTTGGGGTAACAATCCCAAGCAATGATGTCCATTTCCTTTGCCCAGCGCCGATAATCGAGCGGTTTGTAAGCACCCATAAGGTTCGTCGTAATCGGAATATCCGGGGTAATTGCTCGTATTATGTCCCGCTCATTCTTATAGCATCCAATCTGGCTTTCGGTCATAAACCGGAAATAATCCACATTTAGCCCATGCGTGAGCGTCTCACCGGTCTTGCGCGGCGGCATGATTTGCGCCCAATCCGTGTACGTATGACTCCAGAAAGCTGTCCACCAACGTTGGTTAAGTTCATCCAAAGTGCTGTACTTCTGCTTTAACCATTCGCGGAAGCGTGCCGCGCAGGTGTCACAGTAACACCAACTGTCGTACTCGTTACTGATGTGCCACAGAATAATCGCTGGATGATCTTTATAACGCTCGGCTAACTTTCGCGCGATTTGACCACTGAGTCGCCGGTAATCGGGCGAATTGGGGCAGTAATTGGTTCGCCCACCATGCCCATTACGGATACCTGTTTCGCCAGCTCGCAAGACTTCAGGATAATTTTGTGATACCCATGCTGGTTGGGTGGCGCTAGGGGTCGCTAGAATAGCTTTAATGCCATGAGCCTGTAAGCCGTTGAGTATTTCATCTAACCACTCAAACGTATATCGATCTTCAGCCGGTTGTAGGGATACCCAACTAAACACGCCGACGGTTACGACCGTAACACCAGCTTCATTCATCAAGCGAAAATCTTCTTGCCAAGTTTCGCGCGGCCATTGCTCGGGGTTGTAGTCCCCACCGTGCCATAAAAAGGGTGCTTTAGAGGAAAATGCGGTATTGTTGGTCGCCATATTATGTTGTCCAGTCTAGGCGTAAAAGTTCTTTGGCTAGATTAGCACCTTAACCGGGAATTGACAAAATGGTCCGTCCATCAAGTGTGAAGGATCGCATACACTTATATGTCGATAGTTCATTTGCCAGCGATACCGATGTCTGGTTTGTCAGGCAGTTCGGTGTCTGTTTTTATAGATTCACTCAGAAGGCTCGGCCTTAACTTCATTCACGGATGCTGTGGTTTACGAAAGGGTCAGGCAGTTATTTCGGATGCTCCAAATAGGCGCGTGTTTCAGCTAGGCCATCGTGTGAACCAATCTCATAAAAACGTGTCGTAACTTCGAATCCGGCCATCTGTTTTTCGCGAACGAGTTGGCGATAAACATCGGCGAGATCGAAGGCTTGCCCCACGGGTGTTGACCTAAAAATCTCACCTTTCAGCAGCGATAATCCATAATCGATATAGTGCATCTCTGGCAGGTGCTGGTGTTTGTCGTAGGTCACAATCAAGCCATCTTTGAAAATGATATTGCTTTTATCCCATTGGCCTTCGTTACGGAAAACGGTCATAACACCTAAGCTGCTCGATTGGTGAAAGAATGCATCCAGTGCGCGGTAATCACATTGGAGATAAGAATCGCCATACAGGACAAAAAAGGTTCCGTCGAGCAGGGGGAGCGCTTGCTGAATAGCACCACCGGTGCCGCGCAAGGCTGGCCCATCAAACGAATATTGAATATCAAGATCATATGTTTGACCGTTGCCTAGTAATTCAACGATTTGGTCGCCTAAATTGCCGACACACAGCACAACCCGTGTAATCCCCTGCTGGCGCAACCGTTCGAGTTGATGCACGATAAAGGGTTTCCCCGCGACTTCCACCAGCGACTTGGGGATAGTTTGTGTCACCGGATAAAGCCGCGTCGCCAGCCCGCCCGCTAAAATGGCAACCGGTGGCAGACTCATTGTATGACGGCCTTTGTCCCCTCAAAATCAAAGCGGAAGCGCACTTCTTCCATGCCGGATTGGGTTAAGACGTGCCGCAGCGCCACTTTGTCCTCCGCATAAAACATGAGAAAGCCGCCGCCGCCCGCACCGATTAGCTTGCCACCTAAAGCGCCATTTTTACGGGCGAGCTGGTACCACTCGTCAATTTGCGGGTTGCTCATCGCGCCTGAACGCTGCTTCTTATGTTCCCAATGGACATTCATCAATTCGGCGAAGGTGTGTAGGTCGCCGGTTTCCAGCGCTTCTTTGCTTTTCTCGCCAATTTCTTTGATGAAGTGCAGATTGTCAATCATGATCTGATTATGGTCTTTGCTCTTATCATCCTGTTCTTTGAGGATGGCCGAGGCCGAGCGCGAATAACCGGTAAAGAACAGCAACAGGTTATCTTCCAAGTTATACCGTGTCTCGGTACTGACTTTTAACGGCCATGCCTCAACCTGATCATTGGGCAAATAACGGAAACAGGTAATCCCTCCGAAAGCCGCGATATATTGATCTTGTTTGCCGATGGGTTCGCCCAGCCGATTGAGTTCGATGTCGCAGGCTTGTTCGGCCAACTCACGCGGATGGATCAGATTTTTATTGTGAATGTGCAGCGCCTTGAGCAGCGAAGTTGTAAAACTGCCGGATGACCCCAAGCCTGTCCCCGCCGGAATATCGGCCATACTGGTAATTTCCAGATAACCGGGCGGCATATTGAGCAGCTTCATAGCCTCGCGAATGATGGGGTGCTGAAGATCTTCGATAGCCGAAACCCGTTCCATCTTGGAATATTTGACAATCAGATCGGGAACAAAGGTTTCATGGATGGTGATATACACATATTTGTCGATGGCGGCGGAGATGACGAAGCCGGTGTGGTCACGGTAGTACGAGGGCAAGTCCGTCCCGCCACCACCCAATGAAATCCGTAAGGGGCTGCGTGTGATGATCATGTGAAGTCTAATGAACTCCGTGCGTAAATGGTTTCGACAATTTGGAGTGCCGCATAAGCATCTTGCAAACTGGCAGCCGGTTGGCGCTGGAGGCGGATGTCTTCCAAAAATTCAGCGAACTCCAATGC
>JACDGI010000434.1 GCA_013821665.1 Anaerolineae bacterium | reverse complement strand
ATAGAAGGTCACATCAGCTATGCCCGATGGGTGAGTATGGATGCCAGTGCGTGGAAGTTCGGTTATTGGGGCGTGGTTTTTCTCGTCGTCGCCCTACTGATGGGTAACTGGTTTTTTGCGGGTGGCGCATTATCCTGCTTGTATGAGTTCGTGCGTTTTCGTGCTTACGCTAGGCGGTTACGGATGCAACCCAAACCTATTCCAAGTGCATCCCTGTAGATTGTCATTTTATGCTGAGTTCCCGCTGCATTGTTCGGCGGTAAAGAGAGTGGGATATGGTTGATGACGACTAATTCTACGCAATATGTGCATTAATGGCCTTTATCCTTTCTGATTTTCAACTTTAGTACTTATCCCCGTTTCGGGATCAAGCAGATAGAGCAGATTGTCTGTCCCTAAATAAACCTGTAATTGCATTATTATCCAGCGTGGACTGAAGTCATTTAGATCCAAGGTTTGGACACCATGCCACTCGGTGATGACGAAATCGGGCGCAATATACTGACCACACGAACTCGACACATGGAAATAACGGAGCTGAATGTTTGCCACAGCCCAAATTGCAAAGCTGGCGCAATAACTGTTCGCTGCGGACGACGGCCATTCCGTGAGGAGATATTTTTCATCCGGCGACCATGCAACTTTTTTCAGTTCATCAGTAATCGGTATTTGAGTGTAAGTGAGGGTGTTGAGGCTGATGATCCAACCGGTAGTTGTCAGCAGCGAGTCCGTCGAAGGTGAGATGCTAAGGGGGCTGCCGACATTGCAGTTGGAGACACTATTGCTGTTACAGATTTGGGGTAACGAGAGCCATTGACCGAGTAGGGCATCGAATACGATTATTTCAGACGAGTGATTATCCTTAGAAGCCATAACCGCGTAACGGCTATCATTTGACCATGCGACAAATTGTGCGGATTTGCCAGCGGTGTGAAATTGAAGGTTATAAGGTGGGTTGGCCTCTGATGAGGCTGTAATTTGATAACCATCCGTGCTGTTGATAATGGTGATGCGATGCAGCCGATTTAAGGATATTGCGCGTATGGCATCGGGCGGGGCATCCTGTATATAAGGTATAGGTGGGCCGATGAATTCAGCTTTTTTTGTATCGGGATCATATTTGTAGTAACCAAATTTTGACATGGATGCTGATGCACCGCTACCGTCAACAAAGATCGAAAGACGGTTATCATCTTCCCAGCGTACAGGATAAATTCCACCTCCTCCAATGCTTAGGCAGGGTGGATTCTCTAAGCGGTTAGAGCTTAAGTCTGCGCTAAAGATATAGGTAAATGTGCATTCGCTAGGCATAGTTGGCCCACGGTGCATTTTACCAAATGCCAGATAGTGTTCATTGGGCGACCAACCGAAGAACTCTGCGCCTTCAATAGCGTAAGTGTTTTGTTTGCAGGTTGTGCGATCCCAAACGGTTAACAATCTGATACTGCCGCCTGAATAAGCGGTACTGAAATCTTTATACAGCGTTTGCAGCATGATATAGCGACCTGATGCGGAGGTGACAATGTTATCGTCGGGTAAAGGCGATATACCGCACGCAAGTGGCGACTGTGCCGCGGTGACGGTTGGTGAGACCATGACGAGCATCAGGAGAATTGAAATATGAGCGATAAACATCTTGAGAGCTTGCATCATCGAATTCTCCATCACCACTTCTGTAATATCGGAGATTTTGGTTTTCGGGATACGCTGCAACCATCGACGTTATTATATGTGCCAAATCAGTTGACGTAGACCAATCGTAGGGTTATTATCTGAATCAGTCGCGGAAGTGACTCCCAATGAAGCTTGGGTTATACCGTTGCGGTTGATAGCTTCTACCCACCATATTTGTGTCGGGTAGAAGCTTTTTTGTTGTAAAGGGCATTGTCATGTGGTCACGCGTTAATCTGGGTGAGCAGCGAACCTTCGGCACTACATTAGTGAAGTGGATCGTGTTGGGGAGTTTGGTCGGTGTGCTTTCCGGCACCGCATCGGCAGTGTTTTTGGTGGTACTCAATTGGGCAACGGCGGTACGGATAGCCAATCCTTATCTACTGTTTTTGCTACCGCTGGCGGGGTTTGTGATCGGTTGGTCGTATTACCGCATCGGTGCGACTGCCGCGCGGGGCAATAATCTGGTGATCGAGCAGGTACACCTGAACAAAGATCCGATTCCGCTGCGGATGGCACCGATGGTGCTGATTGGAACGGTGCTAACCCATCTGTTTGGCGGGTCGGCGGGTCGCGAAGGCACAGCCATCCAAATGGGCAGCAGCTTGGCAGATGCTTTGCGGCGCGTGCTAAAGTTGGAGGGCGAAGATCGCCGGATGCTGGTGCTGGCGGGAATCAGCGGCGGATTTGGCTCGGTGTTTGGTACACCGATTGCGGGATTCGTTTTCGCGCTAGAAGCACCGTCGATGGGACACATTCGTTATGAAGGGATTGTGCCATGCTTGACCGCCGCGTTGGTCGGTGATCTGGTGACACGTGCATGGGGTGTAACGCATACACAGTATCCGGCGCTGGCAGAAATCGGTATCAATCCAATGATGCTGTTAGCGGTGTTGCTGGCGGGTATCGGATTTGGTTGGGTGGCGTTGTTGTTCGTGGAACTGCTGGAAACGATCAAGCATTTCAGCCGAAAATTCATCGCGTATCCGCCGCTGCGTCCGGTGCTAGGCGGGTTAATCGTGATTGGATTAACATTGCTGTTGGGCAAGCAGGATTATCTGGGTTTGAGTCTGCCACTGATCAAAGACACGATGAATGGCACCGGAGTCGAACCGCTGGCCTTTCTGTTGAAGGTGATTTTCACGGCAGTGACACTCGGAACCGGTTTTGTGGGCGGCGAGGTTACACCTTTGTTTGTGATGGGGGCGACGGCTGGTTATAGTATCGGGCGATTACTGGGGATTGATCCGGCCTTTATGGCGGCTTTGGGCTTCGTAGCCGTGTTTGCGGGCGCGAGTAATACGCCGCTGGCTTGTACCATCATGGCGGTGGAGCTTTTTGGTGGTGGCAGTTTGTTGTATGTGGCTGTGGCCTGTTTTGTAGCCTATCTGGCATCCGGTCATCGCGGCATCTATGGCAGCCAGCGGATCGCAACGCCCAAGATAGTTGGGGATATATTGGCAGATGAGAGTGTCGAAGCACTGGCAAAACGGCGGGCGGGTGAGAAATAAGTCATGCATTAAGGGTTTTATGCCCTGTATAGACTTTTTTCCCATAAGAAATTTTTGTAATGTGGTGTATTGTCTATGCATAGTCTCTTGACTATTTCTCTATTGTTCATTAATGAGTACAAAATCGTATGTCCCATTTGACGATCAAATTGAAACACAAAACATCACTGCTACTGCTCGTGCTGCTGGCTTTGATGGTCGTGGTTATACCCGCCGCCGCACAGAGTGCGCCTCCGCCAGTAGTGCGCTTGGAAGTTAACCCGCAGACGGCGAAAGTCGGCGACACCGTGACCGTGGCCGTTCGACTGGAAAATGTCAGCGGATTATTTGGTTTGCAGGTGATTTGTCAGGTTGATCCCAATGTGATCGCTGGCACAACCCATTTAGAAGGTGATGCTTTCAGCGGCGGTAACAGCTTCTATGTCGATCAAGGTATGAAACCTGATGGTAAGTGGTTGATTGCGGCGACGCGGTTGCAGCCAAATCCGGCTTTCAGCGGAAACGGCACCGCGTTTAGCTTCCAATACACACTAAAAAGTGCGACCAACGCGAACTTTGCCTGTTCGGTTTTGGGTGCGGACAACCACAGTATGCCACTGCCACTGACGTTGGTGAATGGCACGCCGGTGGTTACATTAGCTGTCGAGGCGACTGCTGTGATCCCAACCGCCATCGCAACACAGATCGTCCCGACGAGCGAAGTTCCGACTGCCGAGGCGACCGAAGTTGTGCCAACGGCAGAGGCCACCGAGATTGTCCCGACCGCAATTGTGCCAACGCCCGAAGTCACGGAAATTGCCCCGACAGCCGAGGCCACCGAGGTGGTTCCAACTGAGGTTCTGCCCACATCTGAAGCGACGACTGAACCGACGATGTCCGCTACCGTCAGCAGCACGGTTCAAGGCACAATTGTCAACCAATTCGCGGCAGATAGTGGCGGTGTACAGATCCAGTTGACCTCAAACGGCAGTCTGGTACAGCAAAGCGTGACCGCCGCCGATGGATCGTTCTCGTTCGCAAATGTGCCAGCCGGAAGTTATGTGCTGCTGGTGAGCGCGCCGGAACATCTGGCACTGGTGTATAACATTACGGTTGGCGGTGATGGCGCACCGATCAATCTGGCTTCACAAACCTTCTTGATTGGTGATACCGATGGTAACCAGACCATCGATGTGGCAGATGCCGCTTTAATTAGCGCTAACTTCGATCAGGCTGTACCGCCTGCACCACAAGCTGCCGACCTGAACCATGATGGTCAGATCAACATCAGCGATCTCGTGCTGATCGGTACGAACTTCGGGTTGAGTGGGCCAATTCAAGTCAAATAACTAATCACTCAGTCAGCGACAGGGCATTCGAATGTTGAATGCCCTGTTTTTATTTCTAGTTAACCTGAGTCATGGATAAGCACATTCAGCAAGAGAGGCAAGCTTTCACCCTGCTTCTTCGGCGGGTTTTAGTGGGCTTCAGCCCCCTTCCCGCCGGAAAATGGAGCCGGATGCTTGAGCATCTGGCGGCGAAAACGCATAAATTTTTGATCCATAATTGACGTTAGTTAACTATGGATAAACTCGATAATAGCGTATTGCCTCCGGTTGGAAAACTCGAACCAAACTCGATTGACAGATATGAACGTTTGTTCTAAAATAGACATGGAAACACATCTGTTTTGGAGGTCTCCCCTGTCGACAACTGCTCGTCAATCAATACTAAAAATGAAAGCAGCGACATGCACAAATTGCACGGCGGTGGCAACACGAGAGCAATCCGCCGCATTTGTGTCAATTCAGCGGTCTTACGGGAGCCTCCCGCCGTTCAAAAATGTCCATTCAGCGCCTCGCTCCCTCACATCCGCTGCACACTTCGGCGGAAGTATTGCAAATAATGCAGATTTTGCAGTAATTGCTGCATTTTCCGCATTTTCCGCATCAAAACCTTATCCATAACTCAGGTTCGTTATGGATTAAAGCTGCTGAGATCCCACAGTCGAATGGTGTGGTCGTTCGCACCGGACGCGAGAATATCACCATTGGGCGACCAAGCCAGTACACGAATTTCGTCAGTATGACCTTTCAGGCTGCCAACTAATTTGCCATCAGCTTGTTGAATGTAAACCACATTATCACCGGCTGAAGCAATAAAACGGCTGTCCGGCGACCAAACCAGTGGGCCGCTTGTACCCTTGAGATAATTTTTGAGTACGAATTGAGTGCCATTAACTTGCCATAGATCTTTACCGGCTGCCATCCATTTACCATCGGGTGACCACTGGATTGTATCAATCCCCTCGGTGCTTTGGAGTTGGGCGATCTGCTGACCATCGACACCATAGACCCAGAGCAAGCCACTTTCGTTGCCGATTGCCCACATTTTGCTATCGGGCGACCACGCAAATCCCCACGCGGGCGGACAGTGTGAGCAGCTTTCGTGGCTAAAAACCAGCGTGCCGTCGGCTTTCCATTCGGAGTAATCCGTCGCGCCACCGACCAGATACTTGCCATCTGGCGACTCGCCTAGATTGTAAAATTTGCCGCCGCTAAACTCGGTGGTCATGGTATTCAACAGTTTGCCTTCGGTACTCCATAAGTGGACGGTATTCTGTGTCGGGCTAGCGACCGAACCGGAGGCAAGGATGGCGCGATCCTGTGACCATGACAGCGCAAACACGATACCTGCTTTGGCTTGGATGGTTTGAAGGAGTGTGCCATCTTTTTGCCAGAGCTTGATGGATTGATCCCGCGAACCCGTCGCGAGGATTTGGCTGTCCTTCGACCATGCTAAGGCATCAACCGGCGCAGTATGCTCCGAAAGTTCAGCTACTTCATGACCATCGGGCTGCCACAGTCGAACGGTATTATCCTGCGAATCGAAATAGCCCGCGCTGGAGGCCAAGGTGCTACCATCGAGCGACCATGCCAGAGCGGTTACGGCGCTGGTGTGTCCCGACAGCGTGATGGACGAAACCGGCATCGTGGTCGGTGTAGGCGTGGTTTGTAGATCGGTGGGATGGGCGGCGACGATATTGAACATCACGAGCGCAAATCCACCCACCACGAGTTTGCTAAACACAGATTGTTTCATGATTAGTACCTCAATGTTCCTCTCTTACATAAGATATACACCTGTCCATTAAAATCAGTTCCGTTTTACGAAGAGGCGGCTTTGCGTTATCTTCTTGAGTCTACACAGATGGCTTAGTATAAGGATCAATCCTATGCGTTCCGATCTTGACCGGCTGATGACCGAACGTGATTTGCAAGCAATCGTGGTGGCGGGCGGCGAGTTCCAAAATACCTACCGTGCTTATCTTTCCAACGGCGTGGATATTCATGGCGGCATGACTGTCAAGAAGCGAGGTAGTGCGCCGATCTTGATCGTCAGTGTGATGGAGATTGAAGAAGCAACTAAAAGTGGTTTGCAGGTCATGACCTATGACGACTTCAATTGGGATGAGATTATCACGAAGTCTGAAGGCGACCAGGGCAAAATGCAGATCGGTTTGTGGGGCAATATTTTTGAAAAGTTAGCCATTTCGGCTGGCAAAATCGGCATCTATGGCACGGGTGAAATTGGGGCGTGGATCGAGCGTTCACGCATATTGGCGGGAGCCTTCCCGCAGTATCAATTAGCGGGTGAAATCGGCAAGACAATCTTTGATGAAGCCTTTCTAACCAAAGATGCCGACGAACTGAAGGTGATCCGTGAAGTGGCAGCCAAAACCAGCGCCGTTTTACAGGCGACATGGGATTATATTGGCAGTAATCGTGCGGAAGGTGATACGGTCGTCAAGCCGGATGGATCGCCGCT
>JACDGI010000433.1 GCA_013821665.1 Anaerolineae bacterium | reverse complement strand
CGCTTGTACTGATGATCGTCTGCCACCCGTGCGACTCCAAACCGCTGCCCAATTATCCACAGCTTGTTCTCTGTCGACATCGCTCCACGGGCGCAGATAAACAGGTGTCAAGCCAATTTCTTGCGTCAAAACACCATGTTGTTCCGGCGAACCGGTAATGATGAAGAAGTTCTGACGGTAGGCGCTAATAAAGGCTTTTAGCCATTCGATTTGGGCTTCTTGTTCTTGTGGAGCCAGTTCATCGTAGCCATCAATCATCAACAGGGCTTGCCCATTATTCAATCGGGTATAAAGATTTCGAGGTGTTGTGCTGGCTGCCACCCGTCCAAGTTGACGCTGCACGGCACGCACAAGTGGCTCAGCCGGATCAATTTCTTTGCCGAAAGTGGCTTCGTCCGCTCGAATGTCTGACAGATGCACATACACAGGCATTAATCGGTTGAAAAGTGGGATACTTGCATCGTTTTGACTATCAATCGTCATGCCGCGTTCTTCGGCCAAGCGCTCTTTGGCACGTTGTTCCAGCAATACACGTTCTTTGATGCGGACAGCACGTTTTTTGTCATCAAGTGCTGCTTCTTCAGCATCCAGCTTTTGTTGTACGCGGTCGATAGGTTTTTTGAACTGCGCTCGCCCCAATGCCCGCAGCGTAATCGCCATTAAGGCCGTGGTCCGTCCACTTCCGGGTGTTGCTAGTAAGGCAAGGGCACGATCACCGGTGCTTAACTCGTCAATCGACAATGTTTGCACATTATATGGAGCTTGGAGTGCTGGCATGTCCGGCGTATGTGGCACCACATGAAATATGCTGTGGGTAACGACATCTTCCAGCGGAGCCGCTAAAGGTGGCGCGGTGAGAAAGCGCGGCTCGATTAATATGTCGGTTAGATTTGCGGCTGTCGTGGCGATATGGTTGCGCTGAGCCAACCGGATAATGTTGTTAACGTAGCGTGAATCGGAACTTTGTGTCGCGTAGCCCTGAGCACTGCTCGCCTGCTGATTGACAGATTGGATCGCACTACTAATGAGATGTCGGGCGCGGTAGACCCCGTAAGCGGTAGCCCATCCCGCCAGCAGCCCTAAGCCAAAATTTTCAACATCGAAGCCCATGTCTAGCCCCCGTAGCGTTAACCAGTTCTATAGATAAGTATGCGTCCACAACTGGAACAGTACGTTAAGGAATCGCCTTTACGCACCGCTTGAATAACATGTAAATCTTGTTGGACACGGCACACTGAACAACTTTGATTGACCAGTACAGCGACTGGCTGATAATTTTTGCGACCACGCAGGTTGTTATACACTTTCATTGTGTTCGCTTCGATGCTTGGTAAAAGCTGCTCCCGACTTTTCAGGAGGGCACTGCCTTCGGCTTTCAACCGTTTTTGTTCGTCAATCAGGCCTTTATTCGCAAGTTCGAATTGGGCACGAAGCGTTTCAAGATTAGCCGTGCTATCTTTCAAGGCTGCGTCAGCCGTATCAACCGACATCATTGTTTCGAGTAATACGTCTTCAAGTTCTTGGTTGCGTTTTTTGAGTGACTGAATTTCCTGCTGCATGTCTTGAAGTTCTTTAGGGTTACGGACGCGGCCACTGTACAGGTTTTCGTCCGTCTCCTTTAATTTGGCAGTGTTTGTCTGAATGTCTTGCTCAAGTTTACGAACCTTCGTTTGAAGGGGTGTAAGTGCTTGTTGATCGCTGGTGACTTTCTGCTGGGCCTCAGTCAGTGCTTTGTTATCCGCTAATTGGGCAGCAATTTCTTCAAGGCGCTTATGATGCTGGTGGACGCTTAGGTCAATTTCTTGAAGGCGGTAAAGTTCAGACGCTTGTATCATAGATATGCTTTATCTGTCTGGTATCCTATTTAAGTGTCATTAGGAACGTTAAAAGGGATGTCTTAACGTGCTATAGTCATTATATTCGTTTACAGTTTAAGTATACACTGGGCTGAGAAATCTGTGTGATTATGGTTTTGTAGTTTAGTACTACTGGCGCATCAATTGCTCCTGTAGATTTGCGCGACGCATGGCAGCGAAGGCGGTATGAATGCAATCAACACGCGATTCAGTGCATATTACACCCACAGAATGGCGATGGGTTATTTTAATAGCAAGTGCGCTCGTTATTTTGGCCTTTATCCCTTTCTTATGGGTAGGGTTTAGTGGCGCGAGCAATAATCAATGGCAATTTATGGGGGTACTCAATAATTACATTGATGGTGCAACCTATCTGTCGAAAATGACACAGGGTTATGAAGGATCGTGGCTGATTCATTTTAGGCATACTTCTGAACCGCATAACGCCATGTTTATTCAGCTCATTTATCCTTTGCTGGGTCAACTCGCACGGATCGTTACTATTCCACCGATTGCCTTATTTCACGCATCACGGGTTGTCGCGTCACTGATTATGTATATGGCTATATATCATTTAGCAGCGACCATCTGGCCGCGCCGACGTTCCCGACGCATATTTTTTATCGTTGCGGCAATTGGTTCAGGGTTAGGCTGGTTATTGATCATCTTGACTGGTGATCCCGGACGAGTGCCTGATCTAGTTATCCCGGAAATGTTTCCATTTTATAGCAGTCTAGTAAATGTGCATTTTCCGCTTACGTTGGCATGTCTTGCACTCATAACGAGTGTGATGATTGTCACTTTTCGTCCCGGCTCGACGGATGACCCAGCCATGAATAATGGTGGGTTGCTGCTTGGTATCAGTAGTTTTTTTCTATCATTATTATATCCTCAAGCGCTGGTTCCATTTGGCCTTGCTGCTATTGGATTGGTGGTTTTACGTACCATTCGCTATCGGCGCATCAATATGTGTGATGTGCGTTGGTTATTGGTGTTGATTTTGCCAGCAGTGCCTTTAGCAGCTTATTACTATGCCATCGTCAATTACAATTTTGCTGCGGCAGAATGGAACCGGCAGAATGTTACACCTTCGCCTTCGCTCATTATTTTGGCAGTTGGGTTGGGCGTTCCATTATTGATGGCACTGCCGGGAATTTGGCGAAGTATCCGGCGTTTTGAACCCGATGGCGACCAATTCATGCTGGTTTGGTTGGTGGCGATGCTGGTTGCCATGTATCTTCCGACCAACACACAGCGGCGCTTTGGTGTGGGGATGATGATCCCGATTGCCTATTTTGCTACCCGATCTCTCGAAGGTTTTTGGTTCAATTTCGTCAATCGTCAGTGGCGCTACCGGTTAATGATAGTGGTTGTGCCAACGATTACTATGACTTACGTGCTGATATTGTTGGGTAATTTGACGGTCAACAGCGGCCCCTTTCTGCAACGTGATTATGTTGCGGCCTTTCAATGGTTAAAGGATCAGGGGAACACCGACGAGGTCATTTTGGCTGCGCCTGACGTGAGCGTTTGGATACCCGGTTGGACAGGCGAACGGGTCGTTTATGGACATCCTTTTGAAACTTTATATGCTGCGACTAAACAACAACAGGTGCAGGACTGGTACAGCGGTGCTGATTGCGGCCAGGTGATTGAGCAATATGATGTTCGATATGTATTTGTTGGCCCACAGGAGCAATCCCTCGGTACGACTACTTGTACTGACGGATTACACCCTGTATTCACTTATAACTCGGTAACCGTATACGCTCCTTAAGATAGTAGCTCAATGTGTGACGTTAATCGTCTCGCATCACATTTGCGTTGATTTCACCAAGGTAAAATTGGAATGCTTAATCGTTCCGTAAATCGCAACGCTCTCGCTCTGGTTGTATTGGCACTTGCCTTGCTGGTGGTTTTTCACCGGCTGTTATTGGGCGAGGTGTTCTTTTGGGGGCTGCCATCGCTGCAATTTTATCCGTGGCGTGAATATGCGTTTGATGTTCTGCGTAATGGTCATTTGCCATTTTGGAATCCTTATAATGGGGCGGGTGCGCCACTGCTCGCAAATTACCAATCGGCTTTACTGTATCCATTTAACTGGTTTGGACTTATTCTCCCGCTGGCGTGGTCAATGAGTGTTACAGCAGTGCTTCACTTGTTTATCGCAGGGTGGGGCATGTGGATGTTCACGGGCGAATTGGGGCTGACTGAACTTGGACGCGGTATCAGCGCTCTTTCGTTTGCTATGACTGGTTATCTGGTGGCTCGCTTGGGAACGTATCCGACGATTTTTGCGGCGACGTGGATTCCTTGGCTCATGTGGGCAGCCTTAAAAATTCTGACAAATGCTCGAAGACGAGATGTTGGTTGGTTCGCAGTATTTACAGCACTTCAATTGCTGGCAGGTCATGCGCAGACAACATGGTACAGCATGTTACTGCTGGGGTTGTTTTCGGCATGGTGGGCGATTACGCATCGCGTAAAGTGGCAGCGTCTCGCCATCCTGATTTTGGCTATCATGCTAGGGGCGGGGATAGCAGCGGTTCAACTGCTGCCTACGGCGGAGCTGCTTGCCCAATCGCAACGCTCAGGCGGGGTCGATTATAAGACGGTAATGAACTTTAGTTATTCGCCCGTACGAATGCTGAATTTCTTTTCGCCCAACTTTTTTGGAACACCAGCCAATGGATCGTATGCTACTCAAGGCGCGTTCTTTGAGGATGCGGTTTACTTCGGTTTTATCCCGTTGATTTCGGCATTAGTGGCTATATTGACGTGGGCATGGGGGAAAATACGACGGGCTGAGCGGCCTAACAGCTTTGCCAGTGTTCCATTCTGGTTGATAATTGTCGTGATTGCCTTTGTGTTAGCGCTCGGTCAGAACGCACCAGTTTTCCCATTTCTGTATCGACATGTGCCGACATTTGCGATGTTTCAAGCTCCCGTGCGCTGGCATATCTGGACGGTGTTTGGCTTGAGTGTGCTGGCGGGTATCGGCGTGGAGATGTGGACACGCGGTTATTGGGTTTTGTTTGGCACGCGTTTGGCAATCGCTGGTGGAATCGGAGCGGCTATATTAGCGGCGCTTTCCACGCGTTTCTTGCCCGCTGATTTGATGCATACTAAAGGGGTCGTAGCCTTAATTTATGCTGTGATTGCCATCGGTGTTTTGGGAGCGTTGGCGGGGCTATTGACATTGGCTCAACCAGAAGTGCAAACCAGCCGCTGGTATCGCTGGTGGATTTTGGCGATTTGGGTGGTGGTAGCCGGTGATCTGGTTTATGCGTCATGGGGCTTAAATCCAACTGTTCCGGCTTCATTTTATGATAAACAGGCCTTAGGAACTGAAGCGACAGCCCGTGCTTATTGGCCGGCGACAGTTGACAAAAATCTCAAATTTGAAAAAGATGGCTATCTCGTATTTGATGATTATCGGGTGGCAATTAACAATCAAGCCGACTATCGGGCGAGTGAACTACCCAACTTGAACCTGATTGACCGTGTGCCGTTACTTAATAATTTTGAGCCATTGATGATTGATTCGTTTAAAGCCTATACCGATTTGATTGAGGGACATTTACCTCAACAAGCCAGCTTATTGAACGCGGCTGATGTTGACAGTGTTTATGATGAGCAGGGCAAGAAAATTGAGGTAGGAACATCAACGGCACGAGCGTGGTTTGTGGATACGGCGTGCTGGCATGTTGATAATGAGTCGGTTCAATCGGCGCTGCTCAATCAGTGGGATTCTAAACAGGTTGTCCATTTGTTGGGGCAGGGCGATTGTACTCAGCCGACTGCATCCATTTCGAATGGTAATGTGGTTCAAAACATTACTGACAATGGCGATCATTTGGTGGTTGATGTGACGACTGATCATGCCGGATGGCTTGTGCTGGCAGATTCGTATTATCCGGGATGGAGCGCGACAGTTGATGGCGCGGCGACGGATATTCAACACGCTAACTTGATGTTTCGTGCGGTGCAGGTTCCGGCTGGCGCACATGAAGTCAGTTTTGATTATCAATTCGGCTGGATGTGGCCCGCTATTTTAGTGAGTATAGCTTCGCTGCTGATTGTGGTGGTATTATTCCGCACCCGTGATATAAACCTCTCTAACTGAATAGAAATACGCGAGGACTGATCCCTGTATGCTTTTTTCTCCATCGCCTCGGCGTAAGCGCTTGCAACTCCAGATTTCCGAACGTCGGTTGATGTTGATGTCTGGCGATGTGTTGGGTGTTCTCATCGCGGTGACGATTGCCCTGTTTGTGTGGTCGGTCGTGGCTCGCGAGCCTTTCACATTTGAATTCATTTTTGCCCGCAGCCAATGGTTCTTTATTCTGATAGGTGTTTGGTTATTGCTGGCAAGCGCTAACGATTTTTATGAACTGCGAGTTGCGGCTCAACGGATGGCGACGGCACAGCGTTTGATTTTTATTAACCTTCAGATGGTTGTGTTGTATTTGATTGTGTTTTTCTTCGCTCAACCACTGGCTTTACCACGTCTCTTCATCCTTTATTATGCGGTGGCTTCTTTCTTGCTTATCGCAGTTATCCGGTTGTTGAATCCTGCACTTTCGGGCTGGATTAGTGCGCGGCGTAAGGTATTAATCGTAGGGACGGATTGGGCAGCCACCACGATCATCAGCGCGATTGCTAGTTATGCCCATGATTTATATGATATTTGCGGCGTGATCGCCGAAGCTGACGATGGGATAAAAGAGATTGGTGGGGTGCCGGTGGTCGGTACCGGTAAAGACATCGCGCGTTTGATTTATACCGAACAAGTTAGCGAATTGATCGTCACATCGACACATGAACTGAGCACCGAGATTTTCCAAGGGGTGATGGATGCTTACGAACATGGGGCAGCGATTGTGCCGATGCCACTCCTTTATGAGCGGATTACGGGGCAAGTGCCGGTTGAACATGTGATTAATAATTGGGCAGTTGTCCTGCCAATGGATGGTGATTCGATCTTTAATCCACAACTGGCTATTAAGCGGGTTCTGGATATTGTCATTTCGTTGGTTGGGATGGTGGTGTTTATCATTTTGCTGCCTTTCCTCGCTTTGATTATCCGGCTGAATTCGCCGGGAACGATTTTTTATTCACAAGAGCGAACCGGTTTGA
>JACDGI010000432.1 GCA_013821665.1 Anaerolineae bacterium | reverse complement strand
CTTCTATACAAAACAAGGCAATTGGGATTTAGTCGGGAACAATATTCCGGTGTTCTTCATTCAAGATGTCATCAAGTTCGCTGATCTTATTCACGCCGCCAAGCAGGAACCGGATCGCGACTTTCCTCAAGCGCAGGCTGCCCACGATAACTTTGGGAACTTCATCTCACTAATGCCTGAAAGTTTTCATATGATTATGTGGACGATGTCTGACCGCGCTATTCCCCGCTCATTCCGTTTTATGGAAGGGTTTGGGGTGCATACCTTCCGTTTTGTGAACGCCAGCGGCAAATCGACCTTTGTGAAGTTTCATTGGAAGCCGAAACTTAATTTGCAATCGGTAGTGTGGAACGAAGCCGTCAAAATTAATGGCGCTGATCCAGATTTTCACCGGTGCGACCTGTGGGAAGCCATCGAAAGGGTTAATTTCCCTGAATGGGAATTGGGTGTGCAGCTCTTTGATGAAGATTTTGTCTCAAAGTTCGGTTTCGATGTTCTGGATGTAACAAAGCTGATCCTTGAAGAAGAAATCCCCATTCAATGTATTGGTCGCCTCGTCCTCAACCAACTGGTAGATAACTTTTTTACCGAAACCGAGCAGGTGGCTTTTGGTACCAATAATATTGTGCCGGGCATCGATTTCTCCAATGACCCTCTGCTTCAAGGGCGTAACTTCTCCTACCTTGATAGGCAGCTTAAGCGTTTAGGCGTGCCAAACTTCACCCATATTCCAATTAACGCACCGAAGTGTCCGGTTCATCCCTTCCAACAGGAGGGTCATATGGCGATGATTAATCCTAAGTCCGTATCAATTTTGAGCCAAATTCAGTTGCTGTACAGGATGATCCGCGCGAGTCGCCAGATGGTTTTCATTCTTTCCCCAGTCAGAAATCCGGCGAAAAGCTGCGTATCCGTTCAGAAAGCTTTGTGGATCATTACAGTCGCTGGTAACGCCAGATTTTCATCAGCCAGACATCTACTGAACAAAATCATATTGTTTCGGCACTAGTCTTTGAATTGAGTAAGGTGGAGCAGTCCGCCATTCGCAGTCGTGTGGTTTCTCACTTGCTCAACAAGTCGCAGACGGATTAGGCTTGAAGCAACTGCCTATGCCCGCCAAAGCAGTGGTAGCGACTCGTACTGATCTAAAACCATCGGATGCACTCAGCATTTTGAAGAATGGCCCACAGAATTTCAAAGGACGAAAATTAGGTATTCTGGTCACGGATGGTACCGACATCAAATTGTACAAGGCGCTCACACAAGCGGTACAAGCTGAAGAGGCAAGCTTCGAGGTCATCGCGCCGACCATCGGCGGGGTAGATGCAAGTGAGGCACCCATATTGATGCTATGAAGAAAGTTAACGGAGGCCCGTCAGTGATGATACGGTTGTGCTGCTGCTTTCACCATCCGGTGCCGAACTGCTTGCCCAAAAATCGACTGCCTGTGATTTGGTCTCAGATACTTTCGCCCACTGCAAGTTTATCGGCTACACCCAGCCTGCTTTAACCTTGTTTGATAAGGCGGGCATACGCGGTAATTTGGCTGCTGGCTGCATAAGCATTGATAAATCAGTGTACGCTAGCAAATTCACAAAAGTGTGCTTTTGGGAAAGAGAAAGCAAAGTCAGCGTGGTTTAAGATTGATTCCGACTGATACATATCGCTGAGTCATTTCAACTATAAGTCAGACGACAAAATAGCGACAGTTACTTGTTGCCTGAGTATTGTAGATTGCCAGTGGCATGATACCAACGCTTTCACCTACTTCACATCCGTCAACTTGCAGACTGCAAAAGAACTTTGGTGGCCTCAGTTTTCAAGAACTATTTTGCTTGATAAATTCAGAGAACATGTAAGAAAATAAGAAGGTAGTCTTGGCAGAAATACCAGTCGATAACATAACCCAACGGAGAGCAAAGCGAGCCGAGAATAGAGAGAAACAGCGTATAGCAAACATTACACATGCTGAAGAAATGCATACTGCACGGCTCGAGGCAACTCCTGTTCCGATTACAAGCACCCCGAAGGCCACTCGTGAACTTCATATCGGCTGTTCCGGTTGGTACTACTGGCACTGGAAGAATTGCTTTTATACAGGGGGAATGCCTAGTAACGAATGGTTTGACCACTATGCAAGCTGCTTCAAAACCGTCGAGTTAAATGCACCATTCTATTCTTGGCCGACTATCGCCACCGTCAAAACTTGGATTCGACAATCTGGAAGGCGCAAGTTCGTCTATACAATAAAAGTCAGCGAACTGATCACGCATGTCAAACGCTTCGAAGGAACTGAAGAATTGGTCAAGGACTTTGGTTATATCGCTGATTTACTCGGCCCAAGAATGGGATGTTTCCTCTTTCAACTCCCGCCAAGCTATCACTACACTCCGGAACGACTGTACAACATCACAACCCAACTCGATCCATCACGGCGAAATGTTGTCGAATTCTGTCATCGCAGTTGGTGGAATGAGGATGTCTACGAAGCTTTTCGCAAATCCGGCATCATTTTCTGTTCCTGTAGTGGCCCGAAACTCCCCGACGAACTGATCAAACAGCCGATGACATCTACATTCGCTTCCACGGTGTCAAACAATGGTATCGCCACAATTACACCAATTATTCAAGTTGAAGATTGAGCAACCCTTGCCTTATTAACACAATCTTTTAACTTTAGTCAAGCGTCTGATGAGATTCGAACATCGCTAGGCAACAAAAAAGCGCTTTCTTTCAATTGAAAACGCTTTTTGAACTTGGTGTGTGCCTGGAGAGATTCGAACCCCCGGCCCTCTGCTCCGTAGGCAGATGCTCTATCCGCTGAGCTACAGGCACATGATGGGTATACTTTAGCACCATCGAGTAGTGGGGTCAAGATTCAGTTTGGTTCGCAAGCGCAAGTTTAGGCTATAATCGGGTTCTAATTTCATGAAATAGGATACTACACAATGTCGTCTTGCGTGATTAACTTCCTAACACCTGACGGTTTACAACCTGCCCCATATCATGCGAACTCGCTGGCCGATGCCGTGCAATACGAACCACATGATGGCGTGTATACCCTCGCAAACACATTTAATCACGGGCAGGTGTTGAAGTTAGACGCTCATCTTGACCGTTTGGAAGACTCGGCGCGGCGCATCAATATCCCGTTAAAGCTCAATCGCACGGCTTTACGCGAAGCATTGTGGCATATGATTCTACAATCAGGTTATGACGATGTGCGCTACCGCATTACGGTGCCGCACGACACACCTGACCGTATCATCCTATCAATTGAACCATTCAGCGGCCACCCGGCTGAAATTTACAAGAATGGTGTTCGTGCAATTACCCTACCCAATGTTGCCCGTGGCAATCCAGTAGCCAAAACCACCGCTTGGATGCACGACCGCGATTCAGTTCCCCTACCACCCGGCATCTTCACCGGATTACTAATCAACGATGACGGAAACATTCTCGAAGGCACTAGCAGCAACTTCTATGCCATTTTGAATGGCGAATTACGAACAGCAGGTGCGGGCGTACTGCCAGGAATAGCCCAACAAATCATTTTTGAAATTGCCCCCTCTATCCTTCCGGTCAAGAGGGAAGCGGCCAACGTCATTGATATTCCTCTATTCACAGAGGCCTTTATCAGCGGTAGCAGTCGGGGCATCGTCCCAGTAGTCGAGATTGACGGGATAACACTTGGCGATGGACATCCCGGCCCATTGACACAAAAACTGAGCGCCGCTTACGCCGCATGGATGCAATCCCATTTGGAGACCTTAGAAAATAGTTAAGACACTTTTAACATTGGCACTATATGGACTACAGTAAACTTAAGTAAGCTAGATAAATTACTGTTCATATTAACCTCGTAGGTTTTCTTCCCATGTACGCATTTCGACGTTTGCTCCCTTTCCTGCGACCCTATCGTAGGCATATGTTGGTTGTGATTGTCTCGGCAACGGCCATCACCGCCGTCAACCTAATCAATCCGTGGATGGTGCGCGAACTGATCCAAAATATTCGCGTCGATGCGGGTGATGCAGCCGTCCGACGCATTATCCAACTAGCCGCAATTCTACTGGTCATCTTTATAGTCCGTGCGGCTTGTCGTTATCTCTACTTGTATATCGCGCATGTCATGGCCTACAGCTTTGTCAGTGATTTGCGCGTGGCGGTTTATGACCACCTGCAACATCTTTCGGCGCGTTTCTTTGCCGACCGCCAAACAGGTGAACTGCTCAAACGCGTCATTTCCGACACTCGCGACATTGAACCTTTAATTGCGCATTACATTCCTGATATGACGGTTAATGTGCTGCTGCTGATTGGTGTGGGCATCATCCTTTTTAGCTTAAATTCAACGTTGGCTCTACTGACGATGTTGCCCATGCCCCTGCTGTTGTTCAGCAATTTGTTTTTCGGCAATCGGATGCGAAATGCGCTGAAGGATGCATCGCACCGGCTGGGAATCCTCACTGGAATTGTGCAAGATAATTTGGTCGGCATCAAGGAGATTCAACTCTTCACGCAAGAGCCGCAGGAGCATCAACGCATCAATGAATATTCAACCGACACCACGCGTATACTCCTGTATGGCCTCAAAATGCAGGCCATTTTATCCCCGTCCATTGAATTTTTGACGGCACTAGGATTGGTCATCATCGTGCTGTTCGGTGGACAAGCAGCACTCAATGGTAAGATGGCTGTCGAAGATCTGGTAGCGTTCTTCCTGTATCTGAACATTTTTTACCAGCCGATCACACTCATGGCACAGATGAATGAAATGCTGCATGTTGCGCTGACGGGCGCTCAACACGTCATTGAAGTACTGGACATCAAACCGGACGTTAGCGATACATCGGGCGCTAAAGATGTGGGACGTTTGCGCGGTGTGGTCGAATTCCAAGATGTGAGCTTTCTCTACAACGAACATGTCGCGACCCTCAAAAACATCTCGTTTAGCGTCAACCCCGGCCAAACACTGGCGCTGGTTGGGCCAACTGGAGCCGGCAAAACGACCATTGCCAGTTTGCTGCCGCGTTTTTACGATGTAGCCTCCGGCAAGATCACCATTGACGGAATCGATGTGCGCGACATGACCATCCGTTCGCTGCGCTCGAATATCAGCATGGTGATGCAGGACGTTTTCCTGTTTAACGGCACGATCCGCGACAACATCCGTTACAGTGATTTAGCCGCTACGGATGAGGATATTGTACGGGCAGCCAAAGCCGCTCGTGCCCATGATTTCATTGTGGCGATGCCTGAAGGTTACGAAACACATATCGGTGAACGTGGAATGAAAGTTTCCGGCGGACAAAAGCAGCGCTTAGCCATCGCCCGCGCGGTGCTGAAAAATGCCCCAATCCTCATTCTGGATGAAGCCACATCGGCAGTAGATACTGAAACCGAAGCGGAAATCCAGGAAGCATTAAACGAGCTAATGAAGGGCAGAACTTCGCTGGTCATCGCCCATCGACTTTCAACGATTAAAAACGCCCACCAAATCCTCGTACTGGATCAAGGGCAGATTGTCGAACGCGGACGGCATCAAGATTTGATCTTCGGTCATGGACGTTACCAGCGTTTACACGAAGCCAATGCCCGTTTGAACTAGCAATAATGATTGTCATGCAGGAAGCGTTGAATTAAAACTTGATTTAACATTTCCCGCGTGCTATAGTATTTTTATGTTTGACAATTTTATAGCTTGACGTGCTTCAAAAGCACACATCAAGAGCGATGGAGGGATACGGCCCTACGAAGTCGCGGCAACCCCTGAAGCATTGGGAAGGTGCCAAATCCGTCAGAGTAAAACTCTGGAAGATGAGCAGCCCGACTTACGGTCATACACGCCTCTTCTGTTCCAGAGAGGCGTTTTTTGTTTTGGAGGAAAGGGATTATGACGACTAAGGAACAGGTTCAAGCAAGCAATTCCACGTTTATGACTTCGCCCCACTATTTCTTTACATCGGAGTCGGTTTCCGAGGGGCATCCCGACAAAATGTGCGATCAGATTTCGGATGCAGTTCTGGACGCGATTCTCGAACAAGACCCCAACGCCCGTGTGGCCTGTGAAACCGCCACAACCACTGGCCTCATTCTCGTAATGGGCGAAATTACGACCAGTGCTGACGTTAACATCGACAAGCTCGTTCGTAAAACAGTCGCCGATATTGGTTATACGCGTGGCAAGTACGGTTTTGATGCCGAAACATGCGCTGTGATTGTCTCGATTAAAGAGCAGTCGTCAGACATCGCCCAAGGTGTAAATCGCGCCTTGGAAGCCCGCGAAGGCCGCATGAGCGAAGCCGAAATCGCCGCCACAGGTGCTGGCGATCAAGGCATGATGATTGGTTTCGCTTGTAATGAAACGCCCGAATACATGCCATTGACCATTTCGCTGTCGCACAAGCTGACGCGCCGTTTGGCCGAAGCCCGTAAAGCTGGCGAAATCACCTGGCTGCGTCCTGACGCTAAGAGCCAAGTCACGGTCGAATATGCTTATGGCAAGCCCAAGCGTATTGATACCATCGTCATCTCGACCCAACACGCGCCGGATGTGAGCAACGATGAAATCCGCGAAACGATTATTGAGGAGATCATTAAGCCTGTCGTTCCGACTGAACTGCTGGACTCCAGCACCCGCATTTATGTCAACCCTACGGGGCGTTTTGTGACTGGCGGCCCTCTCGGTGACGCTGGACTAACCGGACGCAAGATCATCGTTGATACTTACGGTGGTGTTGCTCGTCACGGTGGCGGTGCGTTCTCCGGTAAAGATCCGACGAAGGTTGACCGCAGCGCAGCTTATATGGCTCGTTATGTGGCTAAGAATGTTGTGGCTGCTGGCTTGGCTACCCGTTTCGAAGTGCAGGTTTCCTATGCCATCGGTGTAGCTGAACCGACCTCATTGGCCGTCGAAACATTTGGCACCGGTGTGATCTCGGAAGATCAAATTGTGGCACTCATCCATAAGCACTTCGATATGCGTCCGGCTGCGATTATCCGTGACTTGAACC
>JACDGI010000431.1 GCA_013821665.1 Anaerolineae bacterium | reverse complement strand
GGTAATCGTCGCAGTGTCGCTGTTGTTGTAAAACCCACCACCGTTTTCTGCCGAGTTGGAGGAAAAGGCGGTGTGGATAGCCGTCACGGTACCTTCATTGAATAAGCCTCCACCACAGGCGGCATTACAAACCGATCCGGTAACCGCTTTGCCACCACTGATCGTCAGGTTATAGAGTGTTAAATGTGCGCCGGTTGCCACACGGAAAATGCGGAAATTAGATGTTCCAATGGCAGCGCTGCGACTAATCGAATGCCCCTGCCCCTCGATGGTGATGTTGCTGGTAATGGCGGGTAATCCACTCTTGCCATAAGCGGCATCTGTCTCAGCCGCACTGGTCAAGGTAATGTTGACGGTCAAGATAATGGTGTCGGCTTGCGGATCAGCATTTGCACTGGTGATGGCAGCAAGTAAATCATTGACTGTACCTGCGCTGTAACTGGCGGCTTGCACAGCTTTTGGCGAAACAACAAACGCGGTAGCCATGAGGGCCATCAACATAGCAAATAATAAGGAGCGCTGCTTCATGAGCCAACCTTTCGATGCGACGATTATTGCCATTGTAATATTCGTATACAGTATAAACTAAAGCATAATACCGAGACAACACAACATCCTCCTAACAGCCGAGTTCTGCGAGAGGTGTTCAAAGATTAATAGGGGATGTTTTTTGAGGGTCACAAACGGGGGTTTTCGACTATAACTGCAAGCGTCTGAAACGTTAGAGGTTTTTGGAAATCAACCGTTCGCTTCTTTGTAGGTGGGCAGCTTGGCGACATGGAACCAGAAGTCCTCCAAGTTTTTCACCACCTTGAAGAAACTATCCATATCCATCGGTTTGACGATGTAGGAGTTAGCGTGGTTCTCATAGCTATACAGAATATCTTGCGGTTGGTTAGAGGTCGTTAAGATCAACACCGGAATCTGTTTGAAAGCACGACTATGCTTAATCTCGGCGAGAACTTCGCGTCCATCTTTGCGCGGCAAATTGAGGTCGAGCAAGATGAGGTCGGGACGTGTCGCGTTGGCGTAAACGCCTTCTTGACGGAGGAAGCACATCGCATCAACGCCGTCTTGCACCACTTTAACATCGGTCTTTACTTTGGTTTCTTTAAAGGCTTCTGTAATCAGTCGTGCATCCCCCGGACTATCTTCCACCACCAGCACATTCACTAAATCAGCCACAATAACTGCTTTCATCAGCAACCACTTCATATGCAGAGTTGCTTGTTTGCTTAATCACACTCACCTTATCACGCGCTTCATAATTTTTCGTAAGATGATGAACCTTTTTTATAAGTGTAGTTGCCTATTCACGATCACCCACTTGGCCTATACCAAAGGTGAACACAATCTTTTTTAGATCGTATTTAGCCAATAAACGTACTCCACCATATATTTATTCTATGCGTTTATTTTGTGTTTGACATCTCAACATACCTAAACCGAATATATTTCTAACCAGATCTAAACTTGCCCCATACTTTTCATACTTTGAGGTAGTGGAGTTGCCATGAATATTGAGCTCGATGCCCGTTTAAGCCGCGAAAATTTTTGGTTGCTCAGGTGGGCTTGTAATGCGTTTTGCAATATTTTTTCTGCGATAAATCATTTCTAAATTATCTTTTTATAATAAATCCCATAAATCTTTCACAGCGGGTTTGAGGCCGATTTTCGTCTAAATATTTGTATATGGATAGTGAAAGTTTATTTTTTGTAAATGGAACGTACTCAAATACTATAGACCCATTCGTGAAAAACGTATATTGTCACGCATGATTTAATGCTATCTTAAGGCTAAGACGATAATGACGAAATTTCGACGACTGCTTACATGGTTCGCTATATTCGCTGCGCTTGCAGTTATGCTGACGGTTAGTTCTCAAATCTTCGGCCAAGCCGCTTTGGTCATCTCACCTGAGTGGACGCAAGATGCACATGATGCACAGCGCAGCGGTTATTCTGCCGAAGAACCGCTCGAACCTTGGAGCCTTCTATGGACATGGAATGGCCCCGACGCGAACGGCGGTACCAGCGCCCATCTTTATAATGCCCCGCGTGAGGCCCACACGGTTACTGGTGGCGCGAACATTTATGTTCCCGCAGGTAGCAAAGGCATCTATGGCTTAGATAAACGTACAGGCAAGCAAGTTTGGAACGTCGCTTCCACGTCCTTTAATGCCACGCCCGCTTATGATGTCAACAGCGGCCAAGTGTTAGCGGGTGGTGCGGATGGTCAACTGTACAAAATCAATGCAGCCACCGGTTCAGTAACTGCCACTTATAAGGCGGGAAGCCCCATCAATAAATCCGTTCTGATTATGGGTACATTCGCCTATGTGGTGACGGACAGTGGTCAGCTTCATAAGGTAAATATCAGCAGCATGACGGCAGCATGGGTTTACAGTGCTAATGCCCCGATTGCTACGCCACCTTCTTATTCGGCTAGTCGTGATGCCATCATCTATGCGACGAACGATTTGTACGTTCACGCGGTCAAGAATACAGACGGAACGGCCAAATGGCGTGTGAAACCTACGCCCAACACCGCGGGCTTCCCGAACCAATTTGACGGTTACTGGCCGGTTATTGCCGAGCAGCACGGTATCGTGTTCCTACGTATGCGCCTCGACCATGACAAAGGGTTATGGGGCGGGCCGGGAGCCAAAGGCATCTATCCGAATACCAATGCTGAAACCCGCACATTCTTGCAAAGCAACCCCGGCTTAAAGAACTTGTTTGCGCTCAGCCTCGATACAGGGGCAGAAGCCTTTGTTCCGGCTGTGGGTTACGGTGGTGTCGAAAATCTAGTGAATGGCGTACCCTACTTGGACGAAGGGCCAGTACCGGTGGTTAAAGTGCTGCCGGGAAATATCGAAGTGGCCTACATGGTCTTCCGCAACGGGCAAAGTGCCCCGCCGGATGGCCGCTGGGATTCGAACATGGGCGAAATGGTGTTGGATAACACCACCATACCGGGATTAGCTGCCGGTGATTTGCGTTTCGTGAACTTTAGCAACTCCACCATGAAAGTGACCGACGAACAAACGCCATTTACGATGGCCGGTGACTCGCTTTTCCGCGCACATTGGGGTGCGAGCGAAAGTATTCGCATCACAAACCGCGCCAGTAATTTGGGTTTGACCTACGCCAGCCCGATTACGACAACCGCTCATCCTACCGTTGTCCGTCGTGAACAAACCTGTGCGAACTTTAACGCGATCACCCATTTGACCACCTGCGGCCTCACCTTATTTAGTGATGGACGTTTTTGGACAGGACCCGGATGGTGGGTTTATTGGAACGTGCTTGATCCGCCAACACCTGCAAGTTCAGCTTACAGCCAAGGTATCCTGCCCCGTTATACCTACGTCAGCGATGGTTTAATCGTTGTCGAAGGTAACGGCGGTGACTTGTTCGTGATGAAGCACAGCGGTACGCCGTTGAATGGTGGCATCGTGCCGACAGTTGTCGCACCGCAACCCACCGCAACCGTGACCAAGCTTGCAGCTACGGCGACGGTGCTGCCAACCTTAACCTCTCTGCCACCAACAGCCACGCCGATTCCGATCCAAAGCCAAGGCTTAACACAGGTTACGTCGATAACCGCCAACGCACCTTCGGTTGGACGCTATCTCAAGTTTGAAGCCACCTTCCAGATTAGCAAAGCCTTTCCAGCCAATTCGATGCTGCCGTATTACAACTATGATCCGACCGATGCTCAAGGCGTAAACGGTATTTCCATCGACGGTCATTTTGTTTCACCCTCCGGTCGCCAATTGGTTGTACCCGCCTTTTACTATCAGGATTACACACGCTCAGGCACGACTCAAGAAGTCATGACGACCAACAACACCTATGCTTGGAAGCTGCGTTTTTCCCCTGATGAAATCGGCAACTACACCTACTACATCACCGTCACCGACAAAAATGGTACGTCGCAGTCAACCAACATGAGCCTCCAGTCGGTTGCCTCGGCATCAAAGGGCTTCGTCAAAGTTTCCTCGCGTGATTCGCGCTTCATGGAATTCTCGGACGGATCAAGTTTCGTGCCAATTTCTGCTGGTCATCAATGGTGGAAAGGTGGCACGGGTCTACGAAGCCTCGACTATGACAAGGCGTTTGATGACTTCGCAAAGAACGGCATCAATCTGACGCGTATCTGGGATCAAAATGATGGTTATGCGCTGACTGTTGAAGGTCACTATGACCAATATAGCTATCCGGGTGATTTCAATCCGCAGGATCAAGGGGTCGACATCAACAGCCTTCCCAAAGGCACACAGATGAATCAGCGCGGTAACGCTGAAGAAGATAAGATCATCGAAGCCGCCGAACGCGATGGCGTTTATATCCAACTGATGTCACATGGCGATCCTTACTGGATTTGGGACGCTTCGACCAACAACCCCGTTCCTGCCAGTTGGACGGATCCTGCGCGGCTGCGTTATTGGGAGCGCAACTTCCGCTACCGTGTCGCCCGTTGGGGATATTCCACCTCGATATTGGCATGGGAACATTGGAACGAATTAGGTCATATTTCGCTCACCTCGGACTACTACAAGTTCTATCAAACCTATGGTCAATACCAGCAGCAGGTTGACCCTTATCATCACTTGCGGACAACTTCCCAAGGCTCACAGGCTTGGAGTCCGGGTTTCTGGTCTTCGCCGGTGGTCGATATCGCTAACTATCACGACTATATGATGATTTCGCGTTACAGTGCGGATTTGACCTACGATACAGCCAACTTTGTCTATCGCTTCGCCCAATGCTTGCGTACAGCCAACGGCAGCCAATGCGGTCTTGGTATCGGTGACGGTTCGAGCTGGCAAGGCTCGGCTAAGCCTTACATTTGGGGCGAACTGGATACGGGAACCTCAGATTGGAATCAGGCCAATCCTCAGCCTAAAGCGACGCACGATGTCCGCTGGGCAGGTTTGATGTCACCCTTGGGAACATCACCGATTGACTGGTTCTTTGACTCGCAATCCGACAGCTTCATCGCCACCAAATATGCCGAGGCCAAAATCGCCAGTAACTTCTTCAAGGGTATTGATTACGCCGGTAAGAACTTCACTTATCTCTCGACGGGTGATGTTCTCTTAACCTCACAGGCCATCACACCCAGCAATGCTCAACTGCGTGTACTCGCCATGCGTGCCAGCAGCGGAGCCGAAGTCTATGCATGGGTACAGAATAAAGGTAACTCACTGTGGAATCAGGCAGCGGTTCCGGCGGCTATCAATGCCACCTTCCCCATCGCCGGAATGGCTGCGGGCAACTACCACATTGAAGTTTGGGACACATACACCGGTACAATCACAGATGGTGGCGTAGTCGCGGCGGTCAATGGTACGGTGACGGTTCCGGTTAATGGCTTGAGTAAAGATGTCGCCATCAAGATCATATCGACCAGCCAACCGGCTCCGACCAAAGTTCCTGCCAGTCCAACTGCCGTAACACCCAGCCCAACTGCTACATCTACCTCGGCACCTGTGACACCGAGTGCCAGTGCCACACCGACCTTCACGGCTATACCGCCGACCCTAACACCAACTTACACACTCGTGCCACCAACGGCGACATTGACTCCCACGGTTACACTGGTACCACCGACCGCGACAAAAGTGCCGCCGACTGCGACATTAACTCCAACCGCGACAAAAGTGCCGCCGACTGCGACATTAACTTCAACGCCCACCAAAGTGCCACCAACCGCGACATTGGTTCCACCGACGGCCACCAAAGTCCCGCCAACGGCAACTAAGGTGCCGCCAACGGCTACATTGGTTCCACCGACCGCAACTAAAGTGCCACCAACCGCGACATGGACTCCAACACCTACGCCGCCAACCAGTCCAAGTGCTTTGGTGGATATAACACCCGCCTCTGGTAAGGTTGGGGATACGATCACAGCCAACATCAAACTTTACAATGTATCCAATCTTTACGGTCTGCAAGCGATCTGCCTCGTCAACCCGGCTATTTTGACAGGTGTCAAACACATTGAGGGTGCTGGATTTAATAGCACCAACAGTTTCATCGTTGATCAAGGTTATAAGGCCGACGGCAGTTGGGCCATTGGAGCCAGCCGCTTGAAGCCCAATGCGGCTATCGTAGGCAACGTGACCGCCTTCAGTTTGACCTACACCGTCAAAGCGCTGGGCAGTACACCGGTAATCTGCAACATCCTCGGTGTTGATGCCGATGGTAAAGATGTACCGCTGGCGGTGATTAACGGTCTGTTTAACAATCAGGGAACCAGTGTCATGCCAATGGTCGCGGCAGCAATAGCCATGCCCACGCCCACCCCTGCCCCAAAACTCGTCGCGATGGTTCCGACCACGGGCAGTACGATTGCCGGTGTCCTGTCTTATCCCGGCACCACCAACAATGCGGGTATCGTGGTTGCGCTGTTCTCCGGCAGCAATATGTTGATGCAGGTGACTACGGATGCGTCAGGCACCTATCAACTGACTGCCGTGCCAGCCGGAACCTATACGCTGGCATGGGGTGCGCCACAAGCCATCCCCACCCAGCATAACGTCGTTATCCAAGCGGACGGTCAAATCATCGACATGGGTACAAGCATCGTACCGATGGGCGACACCGATAGTAACGGGACGATTGATCTGCAAGATGCCAGCTTGGTCGCCATTAACTTTGGAAATCCGGCGAGTGCTGTGCCAAATGCAGACCTCAACCGTGATGGCAAGATCGACATCTACGATCTGGTTATCGTCGGTACAAACTTCGGATTGGCATCGCCGGTCGTGAAATAGCTCTTATTTCAGACTGAGCGACTGCAAAAAAATAATCATAGAGGTTCGGGATCACTTCTCCACCTCTATGACTATGTGAATCAAAATCATCTAACACAACCTGAATTATGGATAAGGTTTTGATGCGGTAATTGCAGCAATTACGTAACTACTCAGGTACCCTTTTCTCCCTCATTTTCCAAAATGCGAGTATCGATTTTGGAACTAGGAGCGATGAAGTCTCCCTCAGATGGTTGAGATGAATTAGCCTTGATTACGCAATTCTCCCTC
>JACDGI010000430.1 GCA_013821665.1 Anaerolineae bacterium | reverse complement strand
GAGCAGCACTGTTGCAATAGCGAATATCAGTATCGCGAAACGCACCGGAATATTTGGCCCGACAAACCACCATTTTTTGCGTTCAGATCGGACAATGTAACGGGCAATAAATAACTGAGGTAAGGTAAAACCAACATCAAAGATGCTGGACGAAAGCCCGATCAAAACTTCTGAGTTGGTTAGGTGACGAATGAAATCGGGGATCAGCGTGGTCGGCCCGATGATACTCATGGCTACAGTGAACAAAATACCATCGGTCACCAAAAAAAGAAAATTACGGCGGTAGACTCGCTCGCGTTGTGGTGGCGAAAGTGTCTCCGCGCTCAATTCAGTCATGTTAATCTCATACTTTCGTGAAAACTTGAACTCATTTTACCCATTGCTATTCAGCCCAGCGATGATCAGCTTATACTCGAACCGAGCCAAAATAAAAACCAGCACGTTGGTTGGTTTTCATTTCAAGGTTACAGCAAATTGTGGGCATTATAAGACTCAATCCGAATATTCCATTAGTCTGAATATCAAAACGAAATTTCTCTACTTTATGGCCTTTCAGCCGTTCGTCAATATCGAATGCTTCTTGAATCGAGTGTTGTACCGGCCTTACGTGACCATATGCTGTGACACCAATTTGCCTCATCAAGTTGAGCAACTTCAATCAGTTCCTCATTCAAAGACAACAAGCGCGAGACGATCATGGTCAGTTAAAACGAGGGAGTCTCATAGATGATACGACCGTTAATCGTGATTTGAGTATCAACGAGGTATTTCTGAAGAGCGCCAATGTTCGGTGTCATGCCCAAGCCCGGTCTTTCCGGCACTGCAATTTCCCCGTTCCCATCCAGCGTGATATGTTCGGTGGTCAATTCATAAGCCAGCGATTTCAATTCGACCGGATACTCGCACAGCACATGCTCTTGCAGACCAGCATACGGTTGGATTGATGCGCTCAAGGCCAGATGCGATGTAAAGGTATGGTTGACGAATGTGACCCCTTTTACAGCCGCGTAATCAGCGACGCGTTTGGCCGAGGTCAGCCCGCCGATCCGTCCGGTATCAATCTGGATATAACCAACACCTGCATAATCAATCATGTGCAGTGCCATAAATTCATTGTGCGCGCCTTCACCACCCGCCAAACGCACCTTGCCACTGAGGGCTGCCAGAGCATGATAGGACTGTAACGCTCCTGTATGGAAGGGTTCTTCCAACCAAGTCACACTTTTGTCCTGTAACACAGTCAGACGTGCTTTTGCCGTGTCGACATCCGTGCCCCACACCGTTCCGGCATCCACACACAAGATGCCGTCCTCGCCCAAGCCTTCCCGCGCCGCGACAATGTGGTCAATATCAGCTTGCAGCGTACCGCGCCCAAATGGCCCCCAACCGAACTTGAAAGCCCTATAACCTTTTGAAGCCGCGCCCTTGGCCTTGTCCAATGTTTCTTGTGGTGTGTCGCCAAACAGCAGCGAGGCATACGGGACTTTGGGATAGGCACGGTCATAACCCAACAAACGATAAGCCGGTTCGCTATGGCGTTTGCCCAGCAAATCCCATAGAGCAATATCAATACCCGAAAGTGCATGATCCGCTTGCAACAGATCCATACTGTTTTCGCGTACCGTCCGGTGGATACGGGCAATATCGTCGGGGCTGTCGAGTTTTTCGCCTAAAACCGAGGCGATGACCGGTTTGCAGGCACTATGCGACATGGGGCAAATGAGGGCGGCAATTGTCACCAGTGGTGATGCTTCGCACTCTCCCCAACCGGTGTAGCCACCCGCCACGACACGAACGAGGAGTGCATCCTGACTGCCATCACCAATATCTTCAATCTGCGGCATCGACAGATAAAAAAAGTCAACCGATTCTATTTTCATGGTTGTGTCTCGCAATGCTGTGATGGCAAAAAATAGGTAGCGTGCATAAGCTACATGAAATTGTTGTTTGTCGCAAGTTATGGACATAATTAGATGCCATGTGTTCCGGTCGTTTGGAAATTTGTGTATCAAATCCTGAAACGGTATATTTTCGTCTAATTCTATTTTTCATCTAGAACGACCCACTTGGTGATGTGTAATTAACCGAAATTACCGTATTAAGAATGCGTTTTTGTAAATAGAAAGGTTTATACATGGATGGATTTCCACGCTTTGATTTGGAAGGCCAGATCGCACTGGTGAGGGGCGCGGCACGAGGTCTGGGCAACGCTATTGCGCTGGCACTGGCGCACGCGGGTGCTGACATTGCACTCGGTCTACGGGATGTGACGACTGGAAGCGAACTTGTACAGCAGATCGAGGCGATGGGTAGGCGTGTCCTCCCGTTACAAATGGACATCACGCATCTCGATCAAATCCAGAGTGCCGTCGATCAAGCGGTGGCGCATTTCGGGCGGATTGATATTCTGGTGAACAACGCGGGATTAGGGCCGAGCAATCTGGCTGAGAATGTGTCGGAAGATGATTTCGATCTGACGCTAAACGTCAATCTCAAAGGGACTTTTTTCGTCAGCCAAGCGGTGGGACGCGTGATGATTCGGCAGAACTATGGGCGCATTATCAACCTCAGTTCGCAAGCTGGTTTTGTGGCGCTGCCAACCGAGTCCATCTACTGCATGACCAAAGCCGCCATTTCTCACCTGACCAAGTGCCTCGCTGTCGAATGGGGAACACACAACATCACCGTTAACGCCGTCGCACCGACCTTTATACGCACGGCTGGTACCGAAGAAGCCCTGTCGGATCCGGCATTCTACGCGGATACGGTTGAACGGATTGCCGCGCTGCACCGTGTTGGCGACCCGATGGATGTGGCTGGAGCCGTTATTTTTCTGGCCGCGCCCGCTTCATCGCTGATTACGGGCGATACCCTCTTGATTGATGGGGGATGGACTGCCCGTTAAATAGTATTACACCTCACAACTGCTGATGTAAGGCCGTTCCAAATTATTCGCGTTTGAACCGCAACTAGCCGGAAAGAAGCCCTATTATGAATGATTCTGTTGTCAATGTCGGTGTAATCGGTACAAGCTGGTGGTCGGATGCCATGTATCTACCAGCCCTTCAGAATCAACCTCATGCCCGTGTGGTGACGGTTGCCGGACGCGACTCGGAACGTACACAAGCCTTCGCCAAAAAATGGGATATTCCGAGTACCTATGTCGATTATGAGGCCATGCTGGATTCGGAGTCGTTGGACGCGGTTTTGATATTAAGTCCAAACGACCTGCATCTTCCCATGACCATGAAAGCCATTGAAAAAGGGTTGCATATCCTCTGCGAAAAGCCGCTGGGGATGGATTACCCTGAAGCCAAACGAATGACCGACGCAGCCATCCAAGCCGGTATTAAAACGATGGTGCCTTTTACCTATCGGTTTATGCCCGCCTCACGTTACCTCAAAACGCTGGTGGATGAAGGCTATCTAGGGTCGCTGTATCATTTGAACATGCGTTACTACTCCGGTTACGCACGCGACGGACAATATATGTGGCGCTTTGATCAGCAAGAGGCGGGTGCAGGGGTCGTGGCTGACTTAGGCACACACTGGCTTTATCTGGCGTACTGGCTGTTCGGCGACATTACTGCCGTGACAGCCCTCTTAGGCTCTAATGTCAAACGCGCTCCAAGACCGAGCGGCGAAACTTATCCTGTCGGCGATGATGCCGCCATTATGCTGGTGGAGTTTGCCAGTGGCGCACAAGGGGTTTTGCATCTGTCAGCGGTGGCTTATGAGGCCACACCTTTTGGTCAAATTCATGAAATGGAATTTCACGGCAGCAACGGCACACTCCACGCCCGCACCGATTGGGCGACTGTGCATCAGGTTTCAGGGGCGCGTGTGGGCGAAGGCATGGTCAAGGATCTTGTGATTCCCGACGCAATCTGGGGAAATGCGCGTCGAGATACTGTCCATAACACTTATAAAGATGTGTTTCGGCAGCAGGATAATATGACGCGCGGCTTCATCCAAGCCATTGTCGATGGTACGAAAACAGAACCGGATTTCACCGATGGCATGAACGTCCAGCGGGTACTGGATGCCGCACTGCTGAGCGCAAAAGAACAGCGTCGGGTGCAGGTCGCCGAGATTAGCGGCTAGGGATTAAACGTTAGACTGTCACCCAGCAACCACCTGCTTTGGCACTGCTGACAGCCGCATCAATCAACTGCTGCACACGCGCACCCTCGGCGAAGTCGGGATAAACAGGTTTATCATCAGCAATCGCGGTGATAAATTCGCGTGCCATATGGTTCTGCTGGCGGAAAATATCGCGGTAGGTATTGTGTACCGTATCGCGCCGTGCATCGCCCCAGGGTGCGTCCGGTATGGGTAAAGGTTGTGCCCCGCCACGCTGCCCTGCACTAATTCCGCGAACCTCTTGAAGCGTGTCCCAATCTACGGAACTGTAAAGTGTGCCGTTGGAGCCGTGAAACTCCATATGCTGAGTCTGACCAAACTTGGTGCCTTCCCAAGCGACGGTACTGAGCATCAATGCGCCGAAAGCACCACTCTCGAAGCGAACCGTAACCATCGCCGTATCATCTGCACGGGGATAATCTCGCCCGTCCGGCGCATTCGGACGCTTGACCAAATCGGTTAGGATGCAGCTCAAACCCACAATTTCGCCGAAAAACCAGCGCGACAAATGGAACCAATGTGCGCCCAAATCAGCGATCACGCCTGCTCCGGCAACATCGGAATCAAAAACCCACTGATATTTGGCTTCACGTCCATAATCGGCGTAATAGCGCATATTCAAGTGATAGGGCTGACCGATATAATCGTCGTCGATGAGTTGTTTAAGGTAGCGATTGGTGGGCATGTAGCGGTAGGTAAACGGAACCATATTCTTGAGGCCGAGCGATGTGGCTTTATCCGCCATTGCCTGAGCCTGAGTGAAGTTCAAGGCCAATGGCTTCTCGCATAAGACATGCAAGCAAGCATCCAAAGCCGCCATCGTAATTGGATAATGGGAATCATTCGATGTGGCGATAATGATGGCATCCAAGCCACCTGCGCCAATCATTTCCTGATAATCAGTGTAGGCATTTGGGATGTTCCAACGCGTGGCGAAAGTGCGAGTCCGTTCCAAATCACGTCCACAAACAGCAACGACCTCAGCCAGCGGGTGCTGGGCTAAGGCAGGGGCATACATCGAATCTGCCCATAAACTCGTTCCGACAATCCCGACTCGGATGGTAATGGCGTTAAATATCCTCTTTACAGGGCGCACCCAGTGATGCGCCCCATCGTTTCAAATGCTAAGACAGGCCTAGTTTAGCGGCACAGTCCTTGTAAATTTCGATAATCCGGTCGCACAGTTCAGGCGTAAGCTGCGGCGAGACAGTGATGAGGCAGGTACGCTCAATCAGGTCATCCATCTGGGGCAAGAGACCTTTGTGATAATCAATATCTTTCGCCCACTCGTTCAATGGATCACTCCACGGACGACCCGCCGAATTGACACCGTGCTTTTCAAGGAGGCTGACGTTATTGTAGTAGATGTGCATTCCCCAATCGGTCATGCGGATGTTGCCAATCCCATCAGGGCCGGGGCGGACACCGGCGGCACGGGTCATATTGACAATGTTTTCGCATATTTCAGCAGTAGGCCATGTGATCAGTACGAATGGGCCGCTGTCACCTGCCGGATCTAAAATACGACGTGGTTTCGCACCGGGAATCTGCCCCAAACCAGCATAAAGCTGTTGGTTGTGCCGCCGCATCGTGCCGGTAATTAGTTCTAGCTTTTTGACTTGTTGCAGGAGCATGGCCGCCGATACTTCGCTCATATGGGTACATTGACCCCAACTTTGAACAGGACTGCCCGGATCGACACGTCCTTTAGCGTTGCGTGTGTAGCCCACATCATGGTAAGCCCAAGCGCGGTTGCCCAGATCTTCACTGTCCGAAACAACCAGACCACCTTCGCCAGCAGTGGCGTTCTTGTTGTACTGGAAGCTGAAGATCGCCATATCACCGAAACTGCCCAGTGGCTTGCCATGAAAACTTGCGCCGTTGGCCTGTGCCGTGTCTTCAATCAACAGCACGTTGTGACGCTTGCAAATTTCAGTGATCTTCTCAACATTACCGCACGCGCCGCTCATATGAATCAGCAGAACCGCTTTGGTACGCGGGCTGATTTTACGTTCAAGATCATCTGGATCCATCGTAAAAGTATCGTCAATCTCGACCAGACGCGGGATGCCTCCGGCGCGGACAACCGCCGACAAACAGGCGACCCACAGATATCCCGGCATGAGGACTTCATCCCCCGGCCCCACATCAGCCGCAGCAATGGCAACCGACAGTGCGCCTGTACCGCTGTTGACGAGGACGGCATTCTTGCGACCCAGCCGTTCACGATAAAAATCTTCTACTTGATCCGCATAATGTTGCAGATCATGACCATAGAAGCGGTAAGGGCTGCGCGCCAGCAAAACCTTGGTAACCGCATCGATTTCTTCTTCACCGATAAAATAGCTGCCCGGCCACTCATAGGGCAACAGCGTTTCCTCAGAAATAGCAGCGGATGTCATTTGAATCTCCCTATCTTAATATTTAAAATCGAAACGAACTTATTCTTTGACACTGCCGACCGTAAGCCCCGCAACAAACTGTTTTTGCAACGTGAAAAACAGGATTGTCATCGGAATAATCGCCAGCACCGAGGCGCTCATCAGCAGATGAAAATTTTGCTGGAATTTTACACGAAAAATCGAGTCGATCATGAGCTGTACAGTGAAGGTATCCTGTGAGCGTAGATAGACCAAGGGCAGCAGAAAATCGTTCCAACTGGTCGTAAAAACGAACAGCGCCAGTGCGCCCAGAGCAGGACGGACGAGCGGCACGACGATGCGCCAGTATAAGCCAAATTCGGTGGCTCCGTCCAATCGACCGGCATCGAGCAGTTCATCGGGGATGCTGTACATATATTGGCGCATCCAGAAGATGCCAAAGGCGTTGGCTGAAGTCGGAATAATCAATGGTAGCAAGGTATTGAGCCAACCTAAACGCGCCATCAAGAGGTAATTCGGCACGAGCTGCACGCTAACGGGAATCATCACCGTGCCCAACAC
>JACDGI010000429.1 GCA_013821665.1 Anaerolineae bacterium | reverse complement strand
GTCAAGCACATCAAACGAGCATCCAGCCGTCGCAGCAAGAAAGCACAGTTCGAGTTTCAACGGGCGATGTTGATCTTCTACCGCAAACATTATCGCCGGACAACTCCGCTGTGGCTGCATCTGATAGTGATGTTCGGCTTGATGCTGAAGGGCGGGCCGGAACTGCTGCCGGAACTGCGTCAGGCGACACAGCCTTCCGGGACGTAGCTGTATCCGCTGCCCCACGCAATAATCGCGTTCGCACCCTTTTGAATCTTCTCCAGCCGGTAGTTGATGTCCTGATGCTGACGCTGGCTTTTGCGCTTGGTTATATTGCTCGTATCCAGCTCCCACTTCTCAAACAGCCTAATATTGCCGACCCATTCACTGACTTTATCCCGACGCTCATACTCCATGTTGTCGTCATCATTGGCATTTTGTATCTCTCACGCCTGTACCATTTGCCCCGCGCCATCAGCCGTATTGACCACGCTCGTAAAGTCATTGGCGTACTGACCGTCGGCTCCTTGATGGTTTACGGCCTACAAGCGATCTTATTTAACAACACCATTTTTGCGGTCGATTACCCCCGTGCTTTGCTCTTTTATGTGTGGATTTTCAGCATGGTTTTGACCGTCGCTGGACGTGAAGTGCATCAGAGTTTACGCTATTGGTTACGGACGCGTAAGCTCGGCCTCGATAATTTGCTGATCGTCGGCAACGGTAAAATCGCCCGCGAAATCGCCCGTAAAATCACCACCAACACCGCCCTTGGTTACAACCCTGTCGGCGTGGTCGTCAACGGCAAAACCCGTTCACGCGGCAATGTATCCGGTATTCCGGTCATTGGTGTCTATCACGATTTGCCCGCCTTGATTGATCGTTGCGCGGTCGATCAGGTCGTCATCGCGCTGCCTGACGCTCAACGTGCTGAAATCGTTGAACTCATTAGCCTATGCCAGCGCGGGCGCGTTGACATCAAAATTTACCCTGATATGTTCGCTTATATGGCGGGCGATCTCAGTGTCGATGATCTCAGTGGTACGCCGCTGCTCACCGTCCGCGATATCGCCATGCGCGGTTGGCGGCTCAGCCTCAAACGCGGTATGGACATCATCGGCGCGGGTCTCGGCATGATTTTCCTCTCGCCACTGATGCTCTTGACGGCTGTTGCCATGCGCCTTGAGTCAGAAGGGCCTGTCTTCTACACACAGGAACGCATGGGACTCGACGGAAAACCTTTCCACATGGTCAAGTTCCGCACCATGCGGCAGGACGCTGAAGTGGGCGGCCCCGGTTGGACAGTCAAAGATGATCCGCGTGTCACCCGCTTAGGTCATCTTATGCGTACTACCAATTGGGACGAAATCCCTCAGTTAATTAATGTGCTGGTCGGCGAAATGAGTCTGGTTGGGCCGCGTCCCGAACGCCCGGTGTATGTCCTCCAGTTCCGCGAACGCATCCCGCGCTATATGGAACGCCATCGTGAGAAGGCCGGTATGACCGGTTGGGCGCAGGTCAACGGTTTGCGTGGTGATACCTCGATTGCCGAACGCACCGAGTACGATCTGTGGTATGTCGAAAACTGGTCGCTCTGGCTGGATATAAAAATCATCATCCGCACCGTCTGGAATACCTTTAGACGGCGCGACAAAAACGCCTATTAAACATCAATCTGCACGATTGGTTGAGGGTGGGAACGAATATATCCCACCTTTTTATTTGGAGACTAAAGATGGAACTGAAGGCGCTCGAGGAAGCGATGCAATCTTTTGTTGAGGGCAAAGGCTGGTATAAGCCCGACTCGCCTCATCCTCAAACACCCAAAAATCTCGCCATCTCTTTAGTGTTGGAAGCCAACGAAGTGCTTGAGCATTTCCAATGGAACGAACAAGTTGCCGATAAAACTGAATTGGCTGGTGAACTCGCTGATGTTCTCCTCTATTTGCTCCAAATCGCACGCCTCCACGACATTGACTTGGGGCGGGCTGTCATGGATAAGCTCGACATTAATGCCAAACGTGAATGGTAAATCCTTCCCTGTATTTGATCTTTTGTGACCCCTCATATATACTTTACAAACCTCTAAAAAAGCATCAAAACAGGAATCATCAACATGCGTGTGAGTCAGCTTTTCAGCCAGACGTTGCGCGAAGCGCCGGGTGACACCGATGTCGTCAGCCATCAACTATTGCTACGAGCAGGTTTCATTCGCCCCTTGGCCGCTGGTATCTTCAGTTATCTCCCTCTGGCAAAACGTGCCCTGACCAAAGTGGAACAGATCGTCCGCGAGGAAATGGATAACATCAACGGTCAGGAAATCAGTATGCCGGTCATTCATCCTGCGGACATCTGGCAAGAGTCTGGTCGCTGGTACAAAATCGGCCCGGAGATGGGACGCTTCAAAGATCGCGCGGATCACGATATGATTCTTGCCATGACCCACGAAGAAATTGTGAGTGATCTTGTCCGTAAAGAAATTCGCTCGTATCGTCAGTTGCCAGCTTTGATCTACCAGATTCAGACCAAATGGCGTGACGAGCCGCGTCCTCGCGCCGGACTTATCCGCGTCCGCGAATTCACCATGAAAGACAGCTACAGCTTGGATGCTGATTGGGAAGGGCTGGATAAACAGTATGCGAATCATTACAGCGCTTATTTCCGCATCTACAGTCGCTGCGGTCTGCCAGTAATCGCTGTCAAATCCGACACAGGCATGATGGGTGGCAAAGAAGCCCACGAATTTATGTACCTCACGCCCATCGGTGAAGATACACTCATGGTCAGCGAGGAAAGTCGTTACTCAGCTAACCGCGAAGTCGCCACATCACAAAAGCCAATACCTGCTGCCGAGGCACCGCTCGCTCTACAAAAAGTTGCTACACCCAATACCACCACCATCGAAGCCTTAGCCAGCTTGCTTGACATTCCGGCCTCACGTACTGCCAAAGCCGTCTTTCAAGTGGCTACGATTACCGAAGGCGATCAACAGCGTGAGCAGTTCATCTTAGCGATTGTGCGCGGTGATATGGATGTCAACGAAATTAAGTTGATTAACGCTGTCCACGCGACTGCGATCCGTCCCGCCCAAGCCGATGAAATTATCGCGACAGGTGCAGTTGCTGGCTACGGTTCACCCATCGGTGTCAAAAATGCGTTGGTCGTCGTGGATGATCTCATTCCTCAGTCACCGAATTTGGTTGCGGGAGCGAATGAGGCCGGATTTCATTTCCTGAACGTCAATTATGGGCGCGATTACAAGGCGGATGTTGTCGCTGATATTGTCTCGGCTCGCGAAGGCGATCTTGATCCGCTGATGGGCAAGCCGATGAAAGCCGTGCGTGGAGTCGAGGTTGGCAACATCTTCAAACTTGGTACACGCTACAGCGACAGCTTGAACTGCACCTTCCTCGACAAAGACGGTAAAGCCCAACCGGTAGTCATGGGTTCGTATGGCATTGGTATCGGTCGTTTGCTTGCTTGTGTCGCCGAAGAACATCATGATGACAAAGGACTAAAATGGCCGATTTCAGTTGCGCCCTATGCCGTTCATCTATTGGTCTTACCGGATGCCGAAACCAACCAACTCGCCGAGCAGTTGTATGCTGACCTGCGCCAAGCCGGTGTCGAAGTGCTTTTCGATGATCGTGATGCGCGTCTCGGTGTCAAGTTCAATGACGCGGATCTCATCGGCTTGCCTTTACGGTTAACCCTTACCAAAAAGTCACTGGAAAATGGCGGCATCGAATTGAAACGCCGCGACAGCACGGAAGCCGTAATCGTCCCATTGGATGTTGCTGTTCCGCGTATTCAAGCCGAAATTGCTCAACTCTGGACGGAACACAAGACCAATATCAGAGCGAACATCACACTTTGATTTTTATTGCGTACAGGCTCACTATAATGTGGACGTGAGCCTGTAGTTTCTCCCAATCGGACGATTAAGTTTTGCCTCGTTGTGTGATACAATTTCGTTATGCGACGTAAACGAGATTATTACTTCAACATCCCTCTGTTCAGGACGTTGTGCTTACCCCGTCCCGGCCCGCGTTAGTTCTTCCGAGCACCTAACATCGTTTTTGCTTTGTATTCTCCTTGACTAAGGTGAGTACTATTTTTGTGTTAGTTCATCCTGTGCTTTGAGGAACATCATGTCTTTTATGTCCGAGAGTCGTCAGTCTGGTTCGGCCTTGATTAAGTTATCGCTTCTTGCTGCTCTTATCGGTGCGTTGGGCGGTGTTACGGCGGAGTTATTGCATCGTTTAATTGGCCTCGTCACCAATTTGGCCTTTTACCAACGAGTCTCAACCGAGATCGTTAGTCCACTTGGCAGCCCGTTAGGCGCGGGTATTATCCTCATCCCCGCCATCGGTGGTTTGATTATCGGCCTGATGGCACGCTACGGCAGTCCCTTAGTGCGTGGTCATGGTATCCCCGAAGCGATGGAAGCTGTGCTCACTAAAAGCAGCCGCATACCGCCTTTAGTCGCCATATTAAAGCCGCTCAGTGCCGCCGTATCCATCGGTTCAGGTCAACCCTTCGGTGCTGAAGGCCCGATTATTCAAACGGGTGCTGCTATCGGCTCGATTTTGGGGCAAGCGCTCCATACGACTGCTTCTGAACGTAAAGTCTTGTTAGCTTGCGGTGCTGCTGCCGGTCTAGCCGCCACTTTCGGTACGCCGATAGCTGCCATCATTTTCGCCATCGAACTGCTTCTGTTTGAATTTCGTGCGCGTTCCTTTATCCCGCTGGTCATCGCCAGCACTGTTGCCACCGGCGTTCATATCGTGCTGTTTGGTAGCGGGCCGGTTTTCTCAGTCGGCAATGCGGATTTCGGCAGTCCGATCAACCTTGTATTTTTTCTGGTACTGGGCTTAATTAGCGGCTTAGTCGCCAGTGGACTCACCCGCTTGCTCTATATCATTGAAGATGCTTTCCATCGCTCCAAAATCAACACCTATCTTTGGCCTGCCATCGGCGGTCTGTTCGTGGGTATTGTGGGGTATGCCGTCCCTAAATTTGTCTACCCCGGTGTGGATGTTTTTGGTCCCGGCTACGATGTGATTGGTAGCATCCTCAACAACAAATTCACCATTGGATTTCTGGTCGTCTTGCTTTTGAGTAAGGGAGCAGTCTGGCTGGTTTCACTCGGATCAGGGACATCTGGTGGTGTGCTTGCGCCGGTGTTTATGATCGGTGCGGCTATCGGTGGCATTTTCGGTCTGTTAATGCAGCGCCTATTTCCCGGTATGGATGCGGCTCCTGTAGCCTTTGCGATGGCAGGGATGGCAGCCGTATTCGGTAGCTCGACCCGCGCTACTTTCGCAGCAATCATCTTCGCCTTCGAGATGACTCAAAACTACCACGCTATTCTGCCTGTGATGCTGGCTAGTGTGATTGCGGATGCGGTTGCCAACGCCCTCATGAAGAACAGTATTCTCACCGAGCAGTTGCAGCGTAAAGGTGTCATGGTGCATCACGAGTACGAAGCTGATCCTCTCGATATGATTGCCGTAAGTTCGGTCATGACCACCGATGTCGTTTCGGTCCCGCAGACCATGACCGTTGGGCAGCTTATTGAAGCCATCAACCAGCATGATCCTCGCCTGACGCGCCACCAAGCCCTGCTTATCGTGGATGATCAACAGCAGCTTACAGGCATTGTCACCCGTCACGATTTGTTGAAAGCCGTCCGCGAAGGCGATCTTGATGAACCGGTACTTGAAGCCGGTAATAGTGATTTGATTGTCGCCTATCCAGATGAAACCGTCCGCCAAGCACTGATCCGGATGATGACCAGCAACATTGGTCGTTTGCCTGTCGTGGAACATGCTCAGCCGAAGCACATTGTCGGCTATTTATCACGCGGCAATATCATGGCTGCCTATCTCAAACGTGTGCAGGATGAAGGTTCAGTTGATAAAGGCTGGATTCGGTACTTTGGCGCGAAGTCTAAAACACCGATCTAAATCGCGTCGGTCTTTGCGAAGTCTATTTCGAGTTGAGAAAATGCTGCTCGCCAAATTCGGATTAATCTCCGCTATAATACGCGACGTTGTCTGAATACAGTCATAAAAGGATAGCGACATGGCACAGCAGGCTGTTACGCCGCAATCAGTGGATTTTAGTAAGTGGTACAACGAAATTGTCTATAAGGCCGATCTGTGTGATCTGTCGCCCGTGCGCGGTTGCCTCATCATCAAGCCTTATGGTTATGAATTGTGGGAGGCTGTCAAAAACGGTCTTGATCGCCGCTTTAAGGCCACAGGTCACCAGAATGCTTACTTCCCGCTTCTTATTCCAGAGAGCTTTCTCAAGCGTGAAGCCCAACATGTAGAAGGCTTTAGCCCCGAACTAGCTGTGGTGACGATTGCGGGCGGCAAAGAGTTGGAAGAACCGCTTATTATCCGCCCGACCTCTGAAACCATCATTATGGACTCGTTCAAAAATTGGATTCAGTCCTACCGTGATCTTCCACTATTGATTAACCAGTGGTCGAACGTGGTACGTTGGGAATTGCGGACTCGCCCCTTCTTGAGAACCACCGAATTTCTCTGGCAGGAAGGCCACACGGCCCATGCCACGGCAGAAGAGGCAGAAGTCGAAACGATGCAGATGCTCGACATTTATGCCGACTTCGCCATTACCGAAGCCGCTATCCCTGTTATCAAGGGGCGTAAAACCGAGCGTGAAAAATTTGCTGGCGCGGTACATACCTACACCATCGAAGCCATGATGGGGGATACCAAAGCGTTGCAATCCGGCACCAGTCATAATCTTGGGCAGAATTTTTCCAAAGCCTTCGAGATCAATTTCCTTGACCAGAATAATGTGACGCAGCAGCCGTGGACGACCTCGTGGGGACTCAGCACCCGTATGATCGGCGCAATTGTCATGACACATGGTGACGACAAAGGTTTGCGACTGCCACCCAAAGTTGCGCCATTTCAAGTCGTTATCGTCCCCATTTTCAAAAATGACGACGAAAAAGCGCCAGTTATGGAAGCTGTAACCCGCTTGTCGAAGGAACTCCTCAACGCCAATATACGTATCCATGTCGATAAGCGTGAGGGAATGTCACCGGGTTTCAAATATAATGACTGGGA
>JACDGI010000428.1 GCA_013821665.1 Anaerolineae bacterium | reverse complement strand
GTCTAGAGGAATGCGACCTAAGAACGGAACATCCCGCTCGGTCGCCAATTTTTCACCGCCACCTGTGCCGAAGAAATCACCCGCCATATTCTCAACCACGCCCAATATCGGAACATTCAGGGTTTCAAACATAGCGATGCTGCGTAAGGCATCCGATACGGCTACATCTTGTGGTTGGGTCACGATAACCACGCCCGTTAAGGGGAAAGACTGCGCTAATGAAAGAGGTGCGTCACCGGTTCCCGGTGGCAGATCAACAATCATGTAGTCCAGTTTGCCCCAATTGACATCCATGAAAAGCTGCCGGATGGCGCTGTGGAGCATCGGCCCACGCAAAATCATCGGCTTGTCAGGGCTGGTGAGGAAACCTGTACTCATGACCTTAAAGCCATAGGCTTCCATCGGGATCATTTTGCCATCGACAACCTTGGGACGACCATAGCCCAGACCGGTCATGGTGGGCAGATTCGGATTGAGGATGTCACCGTCGATCAGACCGACTTTTGCGCCTGCATCAGCTAGTGCAGCAGCCAAGTTTACGGATACAGTACTCTTGCCTACGCCACCTTTGCCGCTGGCGACAGCAATCAGGCTGCGCATCGGCACATCCAACCGCCCGTGAATTTTGCGGTCGGTAGGCACTTGAGCATCCCAACTAATATTGAGCTTTTGGATGCCGTCGATATGCCCGATAACTGCCGCGTTACAACGGTCTTCAAAGACACTTTTGAGAGGGCAGGCAGGTGTCGTCAGGACGATTGTGAATTTGGCGATGTTGCCTTCTACCGAGAGGTCACGCACCATGTTGAGCGAGACAATATCACGGTGCAGTTCAGGTTCAATAACAGTACTAAGCGCCGACATAATTTGCGCTTGTTTATCACTCATGTGTTTATCCTTCGTTCATTTTGTCTCAGATTGGAATAATTATAACGCGGATGATAAAAATTAGGCAGTAGCTTTTGTCATATCTTTCGCGCATTAATACTCCACTTGACCTGATTTCACGTTCAATTCTTACTTCCTTACATCAGCCTTAGAATAAAAAACGGAGTGCATTTCGCACCCCGCATCGATCTTACTCTTTATTGGCTTTCTTCTCGCGTATCTTCGCCAACATCGCCTGTTTGTCAAACTTGGGCTTTGCGCCACCGGGTGCTGCTGCGGCTGTTTCGGTAGGTGCCTTCGCCGGAGCAGGTTTGGCTGCTGCTGGAGCGGTCGCCACGGTTGCGGGCACTTCTTCAACCGCGACAGTCGCTGGTAATGCGTCCGTGAGTTTGTGCTCAGGATACATATTTTCGTAGGTCGGAGGTGTTGCTTGTTTCCCCGCCTTTTTCATGCCCTTAAGCGTATCTGGATGTTCCCATCCACCGCGCGCAACCGCTTCTTCGAGGGCTGTCGTCGGGGCAATCGCCTTCCAATAGCTCAACGGCTTGGAAAGGTGCTGCTTGTCGTGGATATGATTATTAGTGCGGTCGTAGCTCGCCAACTCATAGTCGTGATCCATCTTGATCGCATCAAATGGGCAGAACTCGGCGCAGAAACCGCAGTTCATGCAGATGTCGATGTCGATGAAGAAGGCTTCGGGCTGTGGAACAGGGCGGCCCGTGACCGGATCAGAACCGCGTACAATCCAGATACATTGTGGCGGGCAAACCTTGGCACAAATACCACAGCTCGTACACCAGTCTTCACCCATGCGTGCCTGATCTTGATCTTCCGTGACCAGGAAAGGCACGAACCGGAAACGTTCCGGCACGGCTATCTTTTCGTCAGGATATTGAACCGTAAACGCACCCTGAGTCTTTAACCCCTGACGTACCTGAAAATTTTCCTGCCGCATATACTTTTTGCCAGCATAGCGGATGTCATCAACGTAGGTATTGAGAAAGTGTTTGAAAGTGACCCAAAGGCCATTTGCAATACCTTTTCCGTACATAGCGGCTCCTTAGTTCATCAAATGGTGGCGTGAAAATCATGCCACCATAGAAATGTTATGTTAGCGATCTGTTTCGCCCAAAACAATGTCGATACTTCCGAGAATGGCAACCACATCGGCTACCTTATGTCCCACGCACATCGGGCCGAGCGCGGTCAGGTTAATGAAGCTGGGTGCGCGTACATGATAGCGCCAAGGATTTTGTGGGCCTTTTTCATCACCAGCGGATACTACGTAATAGCCGAGTTCGCCCTTTGGATTTTCCACGCGCCCATAGGATTCACCCAATGGGATACGTGGGGTATGGCCTGAAACACGAGCGAAAACCGATTCGCCCTTGGTCTTTTCCAACCGGGGTAAGATTTGCTTCAGAATACGAACACTCTCACGCATTTCATCCAACCGGATCAGATAACGGTCATAAATATCGCCGTTGTAGCGCACTGCTACGTCGAAGTCCAATTCAGGATAGATGCTGTAAGGATCGGCTTTACGCACATCATAAGGTATACCACTTGCACGCAGCAGAGGACCAGCAGCACTATAGGCTACGGCCATTTCAGGTGGTAAATAACCTACACCGACCGTTCGTGCCTTGAGGATTTCACTTGCGGTTAAGAAATTATCCAACTCGTCGATTGAACGGGGAATACGCTCGCTAATCAACTCGGTCAGATAATCCATGGTGTTCAGGTCGCGAACCTTGTCGTTGACCAGATTCAAGACACTGTGGATACGTTCTGGAATATCCTTGAAGATACCACCAAAACGCATGTAATTGCACATCATGCGGCTGCCAGCCGTGGCTTCAAAGAAGTCGAGGATTTTCTCACGTTCAGCAATCGCATACAGCGCTGGCGTGAAGAAAGCGCCGAGGTCGTTCAGCAAGAAGCCAATCGCCCAATAATGATTGACAATGCGCGTCAATTCGACCATCAACACACGGATAACTTCCGCACGATATGATGGTGGTTGATATTTTGCGCCGTGGGCGAGGAGTTGCTCGACCGCCAGTGCATAACCGTGGTTGTTGCTCATGCTGCTGATGTAATCGAGACGATCTGTGAAGGGCATGTTATGCAGGAAGGTGTTACGTTCACCAATTTTTTCATGGTTACGGTGCAAGTAGCCCATAACCGGTTCGAGTGACTCAATCGTTTCACCATTTAAGGTGACGATCATACGGAACACACCGTGTGTGCTAGGATGATGTGGCCCCATGTTCACAACGAGGCGGTCAGTTTTGAGTACCGCGTCACTGTCCAACTCTTGGACGTTCACACCCAGTCCGAGATCGCTATAAAGCGCTTCTTCTGAGGTGTCGTTCAGCTTGGAAAGATCGAAGTCATTCGGATAGGAAACGTTCTTGCCATAAACATTGGTTTCTTCAGCGCGTCGTACCCATCCATCCGGCCAGCGGCTTTCGAATGGTTTGTGGTCTTCTTCGTAGTAGGCTTCATGCCAATCCTTACGCATCGGATGACCGTTGAAGCCTTCCCACAGCAAAATGCGTTTGAGGTTAGGATGTCCGGGGAACTTGATGCCGTACAAATCGTAGGCTTCACGCTCTTGGAAATCCGCACCCGGCCATACATCAATCAACGATGGAATAACTGGATTGTTGCGGTCGGTCTGCGCCTTGAAGAGCAGTGCTGGCCCACCGGTTGTCTTATAAGCGTGGTAAACCATCTCCATCGAATCAGCGATGCCTTGATAGTCAACCGCTGTTGCGCTGGACAGATAGTCATAACCCATCTCATCCCGCATTGCCGTAGCGACTTCCAGTAAGCGGCTCTTGTCAACGATGATGCCGCCGTAACCCTGTCGGGTATCATCCTTCACAGCGTCAGGGAAACGTTCTTTCAGTGAGGCAATTGCGGACTGTATGTCATTTGTTTCGACAATGGCGTTATCAGTCATGATTATTATTCCTTGTTCGCCTTCTTCTCGCGGATCTTCGCCAACATGGCCTGTTTGTCGAACTTCGGCTTAGCACCACCAGCGGCAGCAACAGGTGCTTCGGCAACTGCAACTGGCGCGGCTGGCTTGGCTTCGGCGGCAGCAGCTACCGGAGCAGGTGTTGCAGTAGGCGCTCCGGCTTTGACCTTAGGAGCCATCTTAGGCGTACCAATTGGCTTGAGCGGCGGTAATTCGCGCACGCCGAAAGGCTTTCCGGCTGCGGCGAGTTGTGCTTGACGACGAATAAGATCCATTTGGCGCGGGTCAATAATATCCGGCCCCAGAATTGGAATAGGAGTCGGCTCGGATGGCCCTACACCATACCACGGCACATCATCCAAGTTCGCAAGCGACTGACCATCAATTTTCTTTTGAAGGGCAATTAACCCGTGTAGCAGCGCCTGTGGGGTGGGAGGGCAGCCGGGTACATACACATCAACCGGGATATACTGGTCAATGCCCGAAACCACGTTGTAGCCTTCTTTGAAAGGGCCACCACCGCTGGCACAAGCGCCCATCGCCAGTACATATTTCGGCTCTGGCATCTGGTTGTAAAGGCGAACAATCGGCACAACCATCTTCTTGGTGACAGTGCCCGAAACGATCATCAAATCGGACTGACGCGGACTAGCGCGCATGACTTCCATGCCGAAGCGTGACAGATCATAACGTGCAGCCGCCGTCGCGATCATTTCAATTGCGCAGCAAGCCAAACCGAACAGCAGCGGCCACATAGATGATCGCCGGCTCCAGTTATAGATCTTGCTCAAACTGGTGATGGCAACGTTGCCCTGCATTTCGTCCGGTATTGGAAACTCGGTGGCGTGTAGATCACGCAGGTCGAGTTGAGCCATTATGGGGTGACCTCCTCATACCACTCCCGCAAAATCTCGTTCAAGATCCCGTCATTTGCCAGTCGGGGATCATCTGCAAAATTTGGCAGCGTGGTTACATACTGATACAACTGATCTAAGCCAATCGATTCGATTTCAACATCGGGATAAGCAGCTATTAAAGCCAATACAATTTCGTAGGTTGCGTCCCAATATAAATTCCCTGATTGTGAAATTTCATTCATACACACTAGCTTACCGCAAAACGTCACAAATTACGACAATCAAAGTGATAAAAATAACTTGACTAGGTCTCTTTTAGTATCGTTTCGGTGTCGATCTGGGCACGCTGCAAACGTCCGCTGTAATCCACATAGACAGACTTCCATTCTGTGAATGAGTCGAGACCTGCTGAACCTGCTTCGCGCATCCCGTTACCTGTGCCGCGTGTACCACCAAACGGGAATTGGATTTCCGCGCCGGTTGTGCCGTGGTTGATATAAACGATACCGGTTGTCAAATCACGGATTGCCCGGAAAGCCGCATTGACATTCTCGGTGAAAATGCTGCTCGAAAGGCCGTAAGCCGATTCATTGTTGACTTCAACTGCTTCATCCAAATTTGCGACTTCAATGGCGCTCAAAACCGGCCCAAATATTTCCTCGCGGGCAATTCGCATGGTGCGGCTGACATCGCTAAAGAGGGTAGGGGCATAGAAATAGCCTTTGCCATTGTCCGCACGTTGACCACCAACCAGCAGTTTTGCGCCCTCCTGCTTACCGATGTCCACATATTTTTCAACTTTGTCGCGGCCTTTGGCATTTACCAGTGGCCCGACATTCGTGGCATCATCCAACCCATCACCAACTTTGAGCGTTTTGGATTTCGCGACCAGTGCTTCGATTAGCTTGGACTTAATACCACTTTGAACAATCAAGCGGCTGGTCGCTGTGCAGCGTTGGCCGGTAGTCCCAAATGCGCTCCATGTAATCGCCTCGACAGCCAAATCGAGATTGGCATCATCCATCACAATAATGGCGTTTTTACCGCCCATTTCCAGCGTCACTTTTTTGCCGAGGCTTGCCGCCTGTGCATAAACTTTGAGACCCGTATCCGTTGAACCGGTAAATGAAATAACCCGCACGTCAGGATGGTTAGCCAGTGCCGCACCAGCCACACCCGCGCCAGTAACGAGGTTCAAGACTCCCGCTGGTAATCCGGCATCTTCAAATACTTTGACGAAAGCGGCGCTGGTAGCTGGTGTATCTTCGCTGGGTTTAAAGACAATCGTATTTCCTGCGATTAACGCGGGCAAAATCTTCCAGCTAGGGACAGCCACCGGGAAGTTCCAAGGGGTGATTAATCCGATGACCCCCACCGAGTCACGCATCGCCATTCCAAACTTGTTGGGCATTTCGACGGGCGCAGTGTAGCCCAATAACCGTCGACCCTCACCACCCATGAAATAAGCCATATCAATGGCTTCTTGTACGTCACCCCGCGTTTCCGCGAGGATTTTGCCCATCTCTTGCGTCATCAATCGCGCGATTTGATCTTTGCGCTCGGTGAGCAGTTGAGCAACCTTAAAAAGAATTTCACCGCGCCGTGGAGCGGGAGTCAAACGCCAATTTTTATACGCTGCTTTGGCTGCTTTGACCGCTGCATCGACATCCTGTGCGTTGCTGTTGGCCGCAACCGTCAGAATTTCTTCGGTGGCGGGGTTATAGGTCGGAAATGTTTCACCGGATTGAGCCTGTATCCATTTCCCGCCAATATAATTCTGCACGTTATCAGACATGTAAAAACACTTTCTCAACAAGACTCGAGGAGTAATCGCAGGGGCAATGTTTTGTAGGCGACAAAATAGAGGACAAGTATATGAAATGCGGATTCGTTTGTCAAGCAAAGGTCATGATAAGAATGCCGGTTATTGACACTAATATTCCGCGCCATCAGACGCGAGTAAATCAAATGTAAAGGTGCTGCCTTTTCCCGCTGTGGAGTCGAGCCGAATTGTGGTGCTATGTTGATCCATAATCAAGTGCACAATTGCCAAACCGATGCCCATACCGCCAAAACGACGCGTGGATGTCCCATCGATTTGATAAAACGGCTCAAATATATGCGTGATCTGATCTTGTGGGATGCCAATCCCCTTGTCACAAATGCTCACCGTAATCTTATTGCTATTTTCGGCTATCTCGATGTTCACTTTATCTTGGCTAAACTTCAGCGCATTATCCAAAAGTAGTTGAATAGCAATCGTCATACGCTGCTTATCACATAGCACGGTATAGGCGTTATTCTCTGCAACGATTTTGATGCGCTCGATTTCCTTTTTGTGTTCCCATGACCGTCCAAGGT
>JACDGI010000427.1 GCA_013821665.1 Anaerolineae bacterium | reverse complement strand
CACCCATACTTTGCATAGCATCACGCAAAGTGGCTTTTTGACCGCCGTTGACGATGTAGCTGAGTCCTTCGTCGGCAGGTGTGCCGGGGCCGTTATCGGCAGCCGTGGTTGACGAAAACCAGCGTTCATCAATACCGCCGCGATGTGCGCCCAAGGCGTAGAGGTCATTGGGATGCAGACGCAAGCGCCGCCCCGGTACGCAAAAGCTGCGTGGAACCCAAGTTGGCGCAAGGCGAAGGATGCCTTTTCCCTGTTCGAGTGCCTGATTTAAGAATTGTATTTGCTGTTGATCGCTCATAATGAAATCCTTTTTGGTTGTCATAAAACTTTACAAAGTAAGTGACTGATGTGATTTTTTAGCACGGATGAGGCACGCCTTGTCCCTACAGGGTAACTATTTTGTTTGCGCTATTATCCGTGCATAACGGACTATCTGATTCCATCCTCATTTTTCATACGCTTATTTTACCGTAAAGCGACAGGTTGGCCTATTCGTGGTACTGGGCTGCGGACTCTTCGGCAAAGGGGCGACCACTGGCAATATAGGTATCCCGCGCTAAGCGGGCTGGATAGAAAGCACGCCGAAATTCGAGGCTCAAGCGCGTTTTGGTGACGGTGAGCATGGCATACTCGGCCCACGGATCAAACTGGAGATGATCTTCAGGTTGGTCATGGCGGTAGGCCACACCCACGCTGCCGGGGTTGAAATGGAAAGTTTGCCCGAAGTGCCGGATGAATTGAACATGGGTGTGTCCGCCACAGTAGATGGTTTGCGGTTGCGGATCGAGGAAGGCACGAACTTGGTCGTCGGGTGTGAGCGGAACAATCACATCATCAAAGGACTTGGGTGAGCCATGATAGCAGCGAAGTTTCCAGCCAGCATCTAAAGGAATTTCAAAAGTGGGTTGAAAACTACGGATAAATGCCAGATCGTCAGCCGACAATTTAGAGAGCTGCCAGTCTCGTACAGCATTCAATTTACGACTGCGTTCCTCACTCATTTTTTCCGCGCCGCCGTCTTGACCGGTCAGCAGCCAATCGTCGGCGTTACCCATAATGATTGGACAACCGAGTTCGCGCAGGCGGGCCACGGTTTGGACTGGTTGTGGGCCACCTTGAATAGCATCACCCAGACATACCATACTGTCATAAGACTCGCCACGTAAATCTTCGAGCATGGCATCCAGCGCGAAGCAGTGACCGTGCGTATCCGAAAAGACAACCATGCGCATAACTACATCCTCCCAGCCACTTCATATACACACAACCATAATCCAGAAATGAAAAGAGGCAAAGCAGTTATTAAGACCACTTTGCCTCTTTGGAACGATCTGTTGCGCGAGACGATACGGCTATTAGCCCTTACCGAATTTGTTGGCACCGCCGAAGATATTCGCAGGAAGTTTGAAACCGGCTTCTTTCAAGCGATCTTCAAAGTTTGGGCGGAAGCCTGTACCTTCCAGTAAGCCACCACCAGCATGTGAGTAACCCTGACCTGTTTGGCCGGGAGTACGGTAGACGAAAATGTCTTGCAGGGTAATGTTTTCGCCTTCCATACCCTGAAGTTCGCTGATCTGGACGACCTTACGGCTGCCATCCTTCAAGCGGGACTGCTGCACGAACATATCCACAGCGGCAGCAATTTGACTGCGGACAACCATAATCGGCAAGTCCATACCGGCCATCAAGCAGAGTGTTTCCAAACGGGCAATCGCATCACGCGAGCTGTTGGAGTGGACGGTGGTTAGTGAACCATCGTGACCGGTGTTCATGGCTTGGAGCATATCCAGCGCTTCGCCGCCGCGAACCTCACCGACGACGATACGATCAGGGCGCATACGCAGCGCCCCTTTAACCAAGTCGCGGATGAGCAAGCGCCCAACATCAGACGTGCCGGGCAACGGAGGGGTAGTTTCCAGACTGACGACATGGCGCTGGGTGAGTTGAATTTCTGCCGCGTCTTCGATGGTGACGATACGTTCATCTTCGGGAATAAATGAGCTTAGCACATTGAGCAGTGTGGTTTTACCGGAACCGGTACCACCGGAAACAACGATATTGAGCCGTCCCACGATACAGGCTTCAAGGAACAGCGCTACATCTTTGGTAATCGAGCCGAAGCGAATAAGGTCATCGACACCCAAGGGCTTAGCCGGGAATTTACGGATCGTCATGGTGGTGCCTTTGAGTGCCGAGGGCGGCATCACCAAATGGACGCGTGAGCCATCCGGTAGACGACCATCAACCATCGGTTGGGCGCGGTCAAAGGTGCGTCCGAGGGGGCGGATGATGCGTTGAGCCGTAAATTGCACATGGTCTTCATCATCGAAGACATATTCGCTTTCCAGCAGCTTGCCTTTTTGTTCGGCGAAAATCATATCTGCGCCAGTGACCATGACTTCGGAGACGCTCTTATTACGCACCAGCGGTTCGATGGCACCGAAACCCATCAAGTCGTTGAGCAAACCATCCTTGAGTTCTTCGATTTCGGCGGCGTTAAGCTGTACACCGGATTTTTGGAGAACTGTTTTCAAGCGCCCGACGAGAAGTTGTTCCTTTTCAGCATCACCGCGAACCCAATCATCAGCTTCATCAGGAACAGCCAATAATTTGGTGCGGAACTGTTTACGCAGTTGCGCTACTTTAGGCGACGAGCGGATTTTGGACGGAATGACATATTCGCCGTCACGCGGTTTTTCTTCTTTGACCTCAGCCTTGATTGGCATTGGGGGAGGAGCGACTACAGGACGTTCAGCGATAGGTTCGACCGTAGCGCTGCCATTTTGCCGAGCCACCTGTTCATTGCGACGCTGTAAGAAAGACATTTGCACAACCTCTGAGGATTTATCAACCATTCAATATCTTTACTTTATAAGGGAATTGGTTGAGGAAGCATAAAGATCGAGGAAATCTTCATGAATAATTTCGTTTTTTAATGCTTTCCATGATTGGTTGAGGTTTGACTGACTGGCTGACGAGGTAAGCCGCGACCAGTATCGTAGCAATTCCGATGATTTGAAGACCAGAAAGGAGTGTCGAGTACAGGATCACGTCGCTTAAGATAGCAACTAAGGGATCGAGGAATGAGAGAGGTGCGATCAGGGTCGTCGGAACATTGCGTACCGACTGGTAGAACAGGACATATAGAAAGGCAGTATGCACCGCACCCAGTGTAATAACATAAACCCAACCTGTGTTCCCTGCGAGTGCTGATCTGATATTGGCAAATGGCAGCAAAAACAGCGTACCAATCAGCATTTGAATAAAGGTCATGACGATAGGCGAGGTTTTCACGACTTTTTTGCCCATGATGGTGGCGAGCGCATAGAAAAATGCAGCGACAAGAGCGCAGACGATGCCCAATAAAATTGTGTTACCTGTGGCGACTGCCTGTTGGGTGTTCAAGATAATCAGCAGCAGTCCGACGAAAGCGAGGGCCGTCCAAATGACGGTTGATCGGTTAAATTTTTCTTTAAGCAGTACTACGCCTAAGGCGATTAGGAAAAACGGTTCGGTGTAATAACTGGCGATGCCGATGGTGATCGAAGACAGCCGGAATGCTTGAAAGAGCAGCACCCAATTGATGACAAGGGCGATGCCAGCTACGGTGATATAGCGCAGTTCACCCGATTGGAAAACCGCACGGCTAAACAAACCACGATACAACCCATAAATACCCAGACAAATTGCCGCAATCAAGCAGCGGAAAAAGACTGCTGTCAACGAATCCAGATGTGATTGGGTGACGAACACCCCGATTGTACCTGCAAGAATCATGGCAAACATAAATGAAATCAGACTGCGCTTCATGAAAAGTAACCTTCTAAAGTTTATTTTGAAAGTTACTGTAGCCGATGGAATGTAACTTGTCAAACGCGGTTTTGATGGTTACACTGAGTCAACAATTTTATGGAGGGTTTAGGATGCTTGACCCCGGCACATATACAGGCACCTATAAGGTCATCGGCGGCGAATTGTGTTTGGATTTTGCAAACACTGTAAGCTGGCGCGGGACAGAACGGGCACATGATTGGCTGTACAACTTTGCACACTTTGGCGCTTGGGGCGAATTGGTGGGACTCATCACTGAGCAGGAACAGGCTGACCTGATGAACGCCGCTGAGCAACAACCTGATCAAGCACAAAGGGTTTTGCAAAAGGCGGTTGTGCTGCGGGAAGCCATCAACACCATTTTCAGCGATCTTCGCTATGGTAAGCCGCTTCCACAGCCGGAATTGGCGATCTTGAATGCCTATTTACCGGAGGCACTTGGACATTTGCAAGTTGGTGTTCATGATAACGAGGTCAGTTGGGTTTGGTCGCAGGATGGCATTGAGCTAGAGCGCATTTTATGGCGGGTGGTCTGGTCAGCCGCCAACCTGCTGATGTCAGAGCGTATTGTCAAATTGCGTACCTGTGAAGCCTGCGCGTGGTTGTATCTTGATACCACTAAAAATCACAGCCGCCGCTGGTGTACGATGGAAGACTGCGGCAACCGTGCCAAGGTACGACGCTTCCGCCAACGGGCACAGTCGTCTTAGTGGTTGCCACCCTCCTGCCTCCCCGCTACACTAACAGCGTTTCGCCAAGCACCGGAGCAAACAACCCTTGTCTCGTCTTTTTAAATCGCCTCATCGCTATGCTGTAATTAGTCTTATTTTGCTGGTCACTGTGACGCTAGTGTTCTTCTGGCGTATCACCTTCAGCGGCATGATTCTGGCGCGAGGTGATGTTTACAGCTACTTCTATCCGTTGTGGGATGCTCGCAGTGCGGCTTTCCATGCCGGACATATTCCACTGTGGTCGCCGGATGTGTTTATGGGTGTTCCACTGCTGGCGAATAGTCAGTTGGGGACATTTTATCCTCCGAACTGGCTGGTGACTCCCTTTGATGCACCGACTGCGATCACGCTCAGCCTGTTGGCGCATACGGTTTGGGCGCTGCTGGGTGTTTATTTGTTGGCGCGGCGGACGCTGGCCTTAGATCGAATTCCGGCGATATTGGCGGGCGTGTTATTTGGTCTAGGTGGTTATCTCGGCGGCCAGAGCGAACATATCAACCAACTACAGGCGCTGTCATGGATGCCGTGGTTGTTTTTAGTCGTTAGTTGGCATTCGCCAGTCGTCAGTCAACAGTTAAAAGGCTGGAAACGCTATCAAGTTTCGATAGCGCAAGTTTTGTTGTTTGGTGTGAGTGTGGCGCTGCAACTGCTGGCTGGGCATCCACAAACGGTGTTCATCACCTTGGTGGGGATTGGGGTTTATGGGTTGGGGCGAGCTGTCAGTGGTCGGCGTACAACCTTTAACAGCCAATTTCGTTCACCCGTGATTATTAATTTCCCCTATTTGATCCGCTTTGTGTTGTTGATCGTGCTGGGTGGTGTCATTGGTTTAATCCTCTCCACACCTCAGTTGATTCCTATGCTGGAACTGGCAGGATTGGGCAATCGCGGCGGCGGCCTTGATCCCCAAAAAGTGCTGGCCTTTTCATTCACGCCGCTACTGATGGGGCGTGGATTGCTACCCAGCTATGACGGTCTGCTATTTGGCGAATATATTGCTTACAGCGGTGTCATCGGGCTAGGGTTAGCGATAATTGGAATTTTTAGTCGGCAATCAGAAGATAGTGCTGAAAGTCGATTCAGAACTTTGCCATTTGTCATGCTCATCATTATTGGTTTCATGTTTGCGTTAGGCGCGTTTAACCCGTTGAATTGGCTGCTGGCGGCGCTGCCGGGATTCAGCTTTTTCCGTGTGCCTGCCCGCTGGATGGCGCTCGAATCTTTGGGTGTGGCGGCCTTAACGGGAGTTGGGTTGCAATCGCTCAAACGGACACGTCCGCGCCTATGGGTTCTGCTGCTGGTGGTGCTGGTAATCGGTGGCCTAGCGGCAGCCAGCACATTAGCCGGTAAGCAAGCGGTGGATGTCATCGGGCCAGCAGTGCCCACGCTGCGGAGTTGGGCAGGTTGGGGTGTGGCGCTGGTTGTGCTGTTAGTGCTAATTGTTGGTCGGCAGCGGCTTGGCGTGATGCGGGTGATGGGGTTGATTATGGGGGCGGCAGTGCTGGAATTATTTGCTGCCTCACAGATTATGCCCATCAATTTAACCGCGCCTAAAGATGTCTACAGTGCCTCGCGCTTCACCATTCGCCAACTTCAAACGGATGAGGCGCAGCAAACACCACCCGGACGGATGCTTAGCATTTCGCCGCTGGAGTTCGACCCCGGCGATAAGGATGCGCTCAATAAACGCTATGCCGATCTGGGCATGGATGCACTATCCACACGGATTGCGCTGGTGGCGACCAAACTCCGCGAAATCATTGGTCCGAATTTAGGTATGGAGTGGGGCATACCAAGTATCGACGGTTTTGACGGTGGTTTGCTGCCAACCCGTTATTACACGGCATTCTCAACGCTGCTGTTGCCGGATGGTAGCGATCCTTCGACGGACGGACGGCTGCGCGAAATGCTGGCTCAACCGGAATGTCGTGGCGCATGTATTCCTGATTTACGGTGGCTTAATTTGAGCAACACACGCTACTTGATTACCGATAAAACGGCTGATCTGGTCAAAGATGGCGTGTTTTTCGATACTTCACTAGCGTTCGAGCTTGCTGCAAAATTGGATGATACTGTTGTTCCAGTCGATCCCAATTTTACCGCTAACGCTATGGATGTTCTGTTTAGCTCGGATAGTTGTAAACCGTCAATGGACTGTGCACCGTTGCTTGATGGTCAATTGCCGACCAGTGTTAACGCGTTTGATGTCTTTTGGTTAGCCCATTGGGATTTGCCGCAGCCGCAAAACATCACCGAAATCGCGCTCAATACGAAAAATGCCATGACAATCCATGCGCTGACATTAGTTGATAGCCGCGCCAAGGTTTTCCAACAGGTGACACTGCCGCCGTGGAAGCGGATTTTGTCGAGCGACATAAAGCTCTATGAAAATGAGAACGTCACACCGCGTGCTTTCTGGGTCGGTGTAAAGCAAATACAAGCTGTAGGCGATACACAGTTTACATTGACGGCGATGCGGCAACGTGCAATCGACCAAAGCGCATTTGTGGGTGATGGCTATTTAATAGATGCGACTGCACCAGCG